>NZ_JAPPTP010000029.1:0-53502 GCF_027587155.1 Vibrio sp. T11.5 | reverse complement strand
ACATTTCGTTTTTAGATTTTAGAAAAATCTAAAGGCAAAAACTTAGACTTTAAGTCTAACCAGTGCGGAGCGGTAGTTCAGTTGGTTAGAATACCGGCCTGTCACGCCGGGGGTCGCGGGTTCGAGTCCCGTCCGCTCCGCCACTTATTTCAGACAAAGCCCTAACAGCAATGTTAGGGCTTTTTCGTATCTGCGGTATTATTTTGGTCTGTGACCAACGTGTCCAGTTTAAGCGCAAACTCGGACGCTGTTATCACTTATTAGGGGCAGCCACTGATTGAGAAACCCAGTCGAACTGAAATTTAAAGCCCGTTGCTGACGCAACGGGCTTGTTTGTGTCGGAGATGAGTGCTGAAGTATTCGTCTTAGACTGGCTAGAAGCAATATTTATACATAGCCTTGGAAAGTATCTTGACAGTAGGGTCGATAAACTCAAACGCAAGAAATTCATCCGGTTGATGAGCTTGGTCAATAGATCCCGGACCAAGTACTAGCGTCGGACATAGCTGTTGAAGAAAAGGCGCTTCGGTACAGTAATTGACGGTTTCTGATTCAATACCGCATATCTCTTCCACTCCTCCTATAAAAGGATGATCATGCTGACATTCGTAACCAGGAATCGGTTCGTGTAGAGGTGTTATATCAATCCGGCCAGGCCATTTTGCCTCGATTTCTTTTAAGGCACCACGGAGCATATTATCCAAGCCATCAAGACTAATTCCCGGCAGAGGGCGCACGTCATAATGAAGTTCACAACAACCACAGATGCGGTTAGCGCTGTCTCCACCATGAATGTGGCCAAGGTTAAGTGTTGGGCTTGGAATCGCGAACCCAGGATGGTGATACTCTTTGATGAGTTTGTCACGCAACTGCATCATGGCAAAAAGGATTTCATGCATGATTTCAATGGCGTTGATCCCTAAAGCCGGATCTGACGAATGGCCAGATTTGCCTGTGACTCGAATAGCATTGGCAACATGGCCTTTATGGCCTCGTATCGGAACCAAGCTCGTAGGTTCTCCGATAATGCAATAGTCCGGCTTGAATGGTGCATTATCAGTAAAATGACGTGCACCAAGCATGGTTGTCTCTTCATCACACGTCGCTAAGACATATAACGGCTTACTTTGTTTACTCCAGTCAACCTTCTTTACTGCTTCAAGAATGAAAGCAAAGAAACCTTTCATATCAGCCGTTCCTAGACCATAGAAGCGGTTATTCGCTTCTGTGAGGGCGTGAGGTTCGTAACTCCAGCGGCCTTCATCGAAAGGTACTGTATCGCTGTGACCAGCCAGCAGAAGCCCTCCTTCACCGCTTCCTATTTTACCTAGCAGATTAAACTTCCCGGGTTCGACCTCGATAATGTCGACTTCAAAACCTATGTCTTGCATCCAACTGGCAAGCTGTTCAATGACTTTTGCATTCCCTTCATCCCAACTCGGATCGGTTGAACTGATGGAAGAGGTAGAAATCAGGCCTTTGTAGACCTCAAGAAAACTGGGTATTTGCATATTAAGTTCGCTTTGCCTGTTGACATAAATCAATAATGAAGGTAAAAAACATAATAAATCAGTTTTAATGAATAAAAAACCATTAAAAGCTAAGTTTATTAAATTTATAGTCACTGGGTTTGTGACGACTTTAAGGTCTTGATGGATGTCTGAGATGCTCAAAACTACAATTATTGGCGCCAGCGGTTATACCGGAGCTGAGTTAGCACTGATGGTGCATAAACACCCACAACTTACGCTATCAGGTTTATATGTATCCGCCAATAGTGTTGATGCCGGTAAATGTATCTCTGAGCTACATGGAAAACTGGCGGGTATTATCAGTCAGCCTGTAGAGCCTTTAAAAGATATCAATGCTGTAGCGGCGGAAAGCGATATCGTTTTTCTTGCCACTGCCCATGAGGTTAGCCACGACATTGCGCCTACGTTTTTGAAACAAGGTTGTCAGTTATTCGACTTGTCGGGCGCTTTCCGAGTTAAGAAACACGGCTTCTATAACGAATTTTATGGCTTTGAGCATCAACATGAAGATTGGCTAGATAGCGCAGCTTACGGTCTTGCTGAGTGGAACCACAACGCTATTAAACACAGCCAGCTCATTGCTGTGCCAGGCTGTTACCCAACAGCCTCACAGCTTGCGATTAAACCTTTGGTCGAGGCGGGGTTGCTGGATGCTGTTCAGTGGCCAGTAATCAATGCAACCAGTGGTGTCTCAGGAGCTGGTCGGAAAGCATCGATGACCAACAGTTTCTGTGAAGTGAGTTTGCAGCCTTATGGTGTGTTCGGTCACAGGCACCAACCTGAGATCGCGACTCATCTAGGGACTGAGGTAATTTTCACCCCTCACTTAGGTAACTTTAAACGTGGCATCCTTGCGACCATCACCATGAAGTTAGCTAGCGGAGTGAGTGAGCAGCAGGTCTCACAAGCATTTAATACGGCATATGAGAATAAACCTGCGGTGCGCCTGCACCAAGCGTCGTTACCCAGTATTCAACATGTTGAAAATACACCTTTCTGCGATATTGGTTGGAAGGTACAAGGCGAGCATATCATTGTCGTTTCTGCGATTGATAACTTGCTTAAAGGTGCATCGAGTCAAGCGATGCAATGTTTAAATATCCACTACGGATTTCCAGAGTTAACTGCCCTTGTATAAGCAAGTCGGTAAAGGGAAAAGTAATGACAGATAACAAACCAACTCCATTAGTGATCAAATTGGGCGGTGCTGCCCTTTCGTGTACTGAGACGTTAAGTCAGGTTTTTAGTGCAATTGCTGACTATCAGAAGCAGGCTCAGCGACGAATCGTGATCGTCCATGGAGGAGGTTATCTTGTGGACGATCTTATGGCCCAGCTTCAGATTGAAACGCTGAAGAAAGACGGGCTTCGTGTCACTCCCTATGAGCAAATTGCCTTGATAGCAGGTGCTTTAGCCGGTACGGCGAACAAGATGCTTCAGGGGCAGGCGATCAAAGACGGTTTGAATGCTGTTGGCTTGTCCCTTGCTGATGGTGGGCTGTGTCAGGTTGAAGAGTTGGATCCAGAACTTGGTGCTGTTGGTAAAGCGACACCGGGTAACTCTACGGTATTACAGGCGATTTTAGCGGCTGACACATTGCCAATCATTAGCTCAATTGGTCTGACTGCCGAAGGCCAGATGATGAATGTCAACGCTGACCAAGCTGCAGTCGCCGTTGCTGGCGCCTTGGATGCTGAGCTTGTTTTGTTGTCAGACGTCAGTGGTGTTTTGGATGGCAAAGGGCATCTGATCAAAAGCTTAGATGAGCAAGAGGCACAAAGTCTGATCAATGGGCAGGTAATCACTGACGGTATGATCGTCAAAGTTAATGCAGCACTGGAAGCGGCTAATGATTTAGGCCGACCAATAGAAGTGGCTACCTGGCGCTATCCTGAAAAGCTCGCGCAGCTGTTTGCCGGGCACAGCATCGGAACACAATTTTTGCCTAAGAATTAGTCGCTTGTGTAAAGACATGAGCACAACAAAAAGAACGAAAAGTCGCCCGTAGCACTGACCGCCACGCGCAGAGCCGGGATTTTGGAGAAAAGAAAATGAGCAAGTTAAAAGTAAATAAAGTCGTAGTCGCATATTCTGGCGGTCTGGATACTTCCGTGATTATCCCTTGGTTGAAAGAAAACTATGATTGTGAAGTGGTCGCGTTTGTTGCCGATGTTGGTCAAGGCGCTGAAGAATTAGAAGGCATCGAAGCAAAAGCGAAAGCTTCAGGTGCATCTGAGTGTTATATCGCGGACCTGAAAGAAGAAATGGTCGCAGACTACATCTACCCGACGCTGAAAACAGGTGCTTACTACGAAGGTAAATACTTGTTGGGTACATCGATGGCTCGCCCAATCATTGCGAAAGCTCAGGTTGAAGTTGCGCGTAAAGTTGGCGCCGATGCCCTTTGTCATGGCTGTACAGGTAAAGGTAACGACCAAGTACGCTTTGAAGGCGCTTTTGCCGCTTTGGCCCCTGATCTTCATGTGATTGCTCCATGGCGTGAATGGGATCTGGTTAGCCGTGAAGAGTGTCTAGACTACCTTGCTGAGCGCAACATTCCTTGTATGGCTTCACTAACGAAGATTTATTCACGTGATGCCAATGCATGGCACATCTCTACAGAGGGCGGTGTTCTGGAAAATACATGGAATGCGCCTAATGAAGATTGCTGGGTGTGGACCGTCGATCCTGAGCAAGCTCCGAATGAAGCTGAATACGTGACGCTGAAAGTCGAAAAAGGCGAAGTGGTTGGTGTAGATGGTGAAAACATGACGCCTTATAACGCACTTGTTTACCTGAATGAAAAAGGTGCTAATCATGGTGTTGGTCGTATCGATATTGTAGAAAACCGTCTGGTTGGAATGAAGTCTCGTGGTTGTTATGAAACTCCGGGGGGCACGATTATGATGGAAGCGTTGCGTGCCGTTGAGCAGTTGGTGCTGGATAAAACCGCATTTGAATTCCGTGAAGAGCTAGGCGTTAAGGCTTCTCATCTTGTGTACGACGGCCGTTGGTTCACACCATTGTGTAAATCCATTCTCGCTGCGTCAGAAGAACTAGCTCAAGACGTAAACGGTGAAGTCGTGATTAAGCTGTATAAAGGTCAAGCTACGGTGACCCAGAAGCGCTCAGTGAACAGCCTTTATTGTGAAGAGTTTGCTACTTTTGGTGAAGATGAAGTTTATGATCAAAGTCATGCGGAAGGCTTCATTCGTCTTTACTCACTGTCTAGTCGCATTCGTGCGCTGAACAGTCAGAAAAAGTAACCCTCAACTTATTTAGCTGACGAGCCCATTTGCTTAGCAAATGGGCTCGTTGTTTTTTGGTAACTATAACAACAGCGCTTAAAATATTCGTGAATAAATATGTAATAATAATGAATTAATACTTTATTTTTGGTTTGAATTGCCGTAAGTTTGAACCATCAGAAAAATACTGGGTTTCACCCAGAAATAGCAATAGATCAAAAAACTGTTCGCACTGACAGTGAGCATCGGTAATCAGGAGATACGCAATGGCATTATGGGGCGGAAGATTTACCCAAGCAGCAGACACGAGATTCAAAGAATTTAACGATTCATTGCGCTTTGATTACCGATTGGCAGAACAAGATATTGTCGGCTCAATCGCTTGGTCGAAAGCGTTGCTATCGGTGGATGTGCTTAAAGAAGAAGAGCAACAGAAGCTGGAACTGGCGTTGAATGAACTTAAGCTAGAAGTGATGGAAGATCCTCATCAGATCCTTCGTTCTGATGCGGAAGATATCCATTCATGGGTTGAGCAACAACTGATTGGTAAAGTGGGTGACTTAGGCAAAAAACTGCACACAGGCCGTTCTAGAAATGATCAGGTCGCGACTGACCTTAAACTCTGGTGTCGTCAGCAAGGTCAACAGCTACTGATGGCATTGGATCGTCTGCAATCTCAAATGGTATCGGTCGCGAAAGAGCATCAGGCAACGGTTCTGCCGGGCTACACACACTTACAGCGTGCCCAGCCGGTGACGTTTGCTCATTGGTGTTTGGCTTATGTGGAAATGTTTGAGCGGGACTACTCACGCCTTCATGATGCCATCGAACGTTTAGATACCTGCCCGCTTGGCTCCGGTGCTTTGGCGGGAACGGCTTACCCTATCGACCGGGAGCAGCTGGCACATAACCTTGGCTTTCGCCGTGCGACACGTAACTCACTGGATTCGGTGTCCGATCGTGATCATGTCATGGAGCTGATGTCGGTAGCCTCTATCTCTATGCTTCATTTGTCGCGTTTGGCAGAAGATATGATTTTCTACAACTCGGGCGAGTCTAACTTTATCGAACTTGCGGATACTGTGACCTCTGGATCGTCGTTGATGCCACAAAAGAAAAACCCAGATGCGCTGGAGCTGATCCGTGGTAAGACAGGACGGGTCTACGGCTCACTGGCTGGCATGATGATGACGGTGAAAGCATTGCCGCTTGCTTACAACAAAGATATGCAGGAAGACAAAGAAGGGCTGTTCGATGCGCTAGACACCTGGAACGACTGTATGGAAATGGCGGCGCTTTGTTTCGATGGCATCAAAGTAAACGGCGAGCGTACATTGGAAGCAGCGAAACAAGGCTATGCGAATGCCACTGAGTTGGCAGATTATCTGGTGGCTAAAGGCATCCCATTCCGTGAGGCACACCACATTGTGGGTGTTGCGGTAGTGGGGGCCATTGCGAAAGGTTGTGCGTTAGAGGAACTGTCGATTGCGGAACTGAAAGAGTTCTCCTCAGTCATAGAAGAAGATGTTTACAGCATACTGACGATAGAGTCGTGCCTTGAGAAGCGTAGTGCTCTGGGCGGGGTCTCTCCAAAGCAAGTCGCTCATGCAGTCGAGCAAGCGCAAGGGCGCCTTATCAAACGGGATACCTCTTCAGTAAATGTTCGTCCTGCGCGTTTAACGGATATTGAAGCGCTAGAAGGTATGGTGACCTACTGGGCAAATATGGGGGAGAACTTACCTCGTTCACGCAGTGAGTTGGTGAGAGATATTGGCTCTTTCGCGGTCGCAGAGCACCATGGCGAGGTAACCGGATGTGCATCACTCTATGTGTATGACTCTGGACTAGCCGAGATTCGTTCACTAGGTGTCGAAGCTGGTTGGCAAGGGCAAGGTCAGGGTAGCGCGATTGTACAATACTTGGTGGAAAAAGCGCGCCAGATGGCGATCAAGAAAGTGTTCGTTCTGACTCGTACTCCCGAGTTTTTTATGAAGCAAAATTTTCTACCGACATCGAAGTCGCTATTACCGGAGAAAGTGCTTAAAGATTGCGATCAGTGCCCTCGTCAGCACGCTTGTGATGAAGTGGCGTTAGAAGTGAATCTGGTTGAGAAATCCATCGCACGGGCAAATGTTGCTTAACGTATTGATGGTTAAGGTTTTCGAAGAAAGATCAAAAAAGATCGAATGTTTGTGGGAACCTTATTCAAAAAGCAGGGTCTATTAAAGTACCACTGCTTTTTCTTAGAAGAATCTAAGAGAGCCCCAGAATCGACGTTGATTTTGGGGCTTTTTTCTTTTCTGGTAGCGACAATGTTTTCCCAAAACCCACTACCTCTAACCCTTTTTGTTTCGGCGTCGCCAAGGCAAAATGACAAAGCGCATCCAGAGGTGAAGGAATAGCAAGCCGTTGAATGCAAACCCTGCGATGATCAAAGCAATGGACTCTATGCTTTGAGGGGTATCCCCAAAGGCAAACCACCAGATGACCCAGCACAATACCGACAGCACCGTAAGCTGATCCATACATCGCTGACAACGGCCTATTTTTTTCCAGAACCAGTTGCTGTTTTTACAGTAGTCGCATGTCATGAGCGTCGTTTATTGGTTAACATGTGTCTTGATAATATCTCAAGCTAACGTGAAAGTGATAAAAATGATCGAACGTCAACAAACTAAACAACGTATGAGCCGTATCGTGAAGCATAACGGCACGATTTACCTATGTGGGCAAGTGTGTGCGGATGCGACGAAAGGCATTACTGAACAGACGCAAACTATGTTGGATAAAGTTGAAGAGCTGCTGCTTGAAGCTGGCAGTGACAAGGAGCATATGTTGTCTGCGACGATTTATTTGAAGGACATGAAAGACTTCCAGGAAATGAATGCGGTATGGGATGCATGGGTTCCTGAAGGTCACGCTCCAGCTCGTGCATGTGTTACTGCTGATATGGCGCGTGAAGCCTTGTTGGTAGAGATCTCTGTGATTGCAGCTGAGAAATAACGAGTCTATATGATAAAAAACGAGCCAATTGGCTCGTTTTTATTTTCTGTTCAGGACTAACAACCCGGTCCACAATCAAGACAGTGTTTAATCATCTCTGGGCCTAAGTGCAGCTTCGCATTCAGGTCGCGCAGAGCAGTGCGAACCCCTTCTTCAATCACAGGGTGATAGAAGGGCATATCGAGCATTTCTGAAACGGTCATCTTATTTTGATGTGCCCAAGCCAGCAAGTGTGCAAGATGTTCAGCATTGGGCCCTATCATTTCGGCTCCTAGGAAACGCCCGGTACCTTGTTCACCATAGACATGCAAGACGCCTTTGTTGCGTAGCATAACGCGTGAACGGCCCTGACCTTCAAAAGACACCTCTCCTGTCGCAAAGCAACCACAGTTGCCTAGACGAGTTTCAAGCTGCTTAAAGGATTCACCTACCATTGCAATCTGTGGGTCGGAGAATACCGCCGAGATTGACGAACGACGTAATCCTGCTCTGATATCTGGATATCGACCTGCATTGTCACCAGCAATTCGGCCTTGATCTGCTGCTTCGTGGAGCAACGGAATCTGGTTACTGGCATCGCCGGCGATAAAAATATTGTCTACAGATGTTTGCATTGTGTAATGGTCGGCTGTTGGTACCCCGCGTTCATCAAGGGCAACTTTGGTATTTTCGATTGCCAACTGATCGACGTTCGGACGGCGACCCGTTGCAGCAAGTACATAGTCAACAATGAAGGTTTCCAATTCGCCATCGTGATTGATGAATTGGATCTCGACTTTATCTTCACCTTCTCTGCGTTGCATGCTTTCGACTTTCACGTCAGCATCAAGATAGAACTCTTCTTTGAACGCTTTGTCGGCATAGGCCATCACTTCAGGATCTGTTAGCGGCCCTACCTGACCACCGAGGCCGAACAGTTTGACCTTAACGCCAAGCCTATGCAGTGCCTGACCCAGTTCAAGGCCGATCACTCCCGGTCCAAAGACGGCTATCGATTCAGGCAGGTCATCCCAATCAAACACATCATCATTAATGACTAAACGATCCCCTAGCTCATTCCAGACACTCGGATAAGCAGGGCGAGAGCCTGTTGCAATCACGATACGTTTAGCCGTGATTTGGGTGTGGTCATCCACCATCAATGTGTTGTTGTCGACAAATTTGGCGTAGCCTGCGATTTTGTTTTCAGCTGGGATCTCATCCACCCCTTCAAGTACAAAGCCAACGAAGCGATCACGTTCTCTCTTGACGCGATCCATGACTTCATGACCATTGATGACAATCTCACCTTGCGGATGGATACCAAAGCCCGGTGCCTTTTCTATCTGGTGCACGCTTTCTGCTGCCGCGATCAGCAGTTTGGAAGGCATACACCCCACTCGAGCACAGGTTGTTCCGTATGGTCCGCCTTCAATCATAACGACACTAGCGGTATGTGCTTTGGCTGCGCGATAGGCGCCTAGACCGGCTGTACCACCACCAATAATGGCGACATCGACATTGAGCTGTTTCATTTTGGATTCTCGCTTTGTCTGACCAGGCTTCCTAGCCAACCTGGGGAGATGAATTTGATTCCGCTACCAGAGTAAAACTCAGATAGCGGCTGGGTTCTGTAATTAATTCCCCGACCTTATGCAAAGCCGGAGAACCGAGGTAGCGATAGAATTAGCCTAGGTAAGATTCAAGCTCTTCGCTGCCACCAATGTGCTTACCACCAATGAAGACCTGAGGTACTGTTGTACGGCCTGAAATAGCACGTAAGCTTACTGTTGTTGCGTCTTTACCCAGAATCACTTCCTCATACTGAAGACCGTGGTCGATAAGATTTTGTTTCGCTTTAGCACAGAAAGGACAGCCTGGCTTGGTGAATACAGTGATTGATTCCTGCGTTTTGTAGTTAGGTGCGATGTAATTCAACATAGTATCAGCATCAGACACTTTGAACGGGTCGCCTGGCTCGTTTGGCTCAATGAACATTTTCTCTACTACGCCGTCTTTCACCAGCATGCTGTAGCGCCATGAGCGTTTGCCAAAACCAAGGTCGTTCTTGTCAACCAGTAGCCCCATACCATCAGTGAATTCACCGTTACCATCGGGTAGGAAAGTGATGTTGTCTGCTTCCTGGTCATTTTTCCAAGCGTTCATCACAAAGGTATCGTTGACAGAGACACAGATAATTTCGTCAACGCCGTGGTCTTGAAAGACTGGGAACAACTCATTGTAGCGAGGCAGGTGACTTGATGAACATGTTGGTGTGAACGCACCTGGCAAACTGAACAGGATTACTGTCTTACCTTTAAAAAGCTCATCGCTAGTTATATTGACCCAGGCATCACCTTGACGAGTTGGAAATGTTACTTGTGGGACGTTTTTACCTTCTTTTGATGCAAACATAATCGTACCTTTTGGTTAATGTGTTGTATTTCGTTATAGCACTTTGTATAAGCTGCCTTGTTTGTATGGACTTATTATTAAAAATTTTCTTTGATAGCTCTAATCGTTTAATGCTATGGTTTTAATAGTTTTTCTCTATCACTTTGAGACAGGTAAGTTACCAAGATGAATATCCGAGATTTTGAGTATCTGGTTGCTCTTGCTGAGCATAATCATTTCCGTAAGGCGGCTGAAGCTTGCTTTGTCAGCCAGCCAACTTTAAGTGGTCAGATTCGTAAACTGGAAGATGAATTGGGTACTGCTTTGCTTGAGCGTAGTAGTCGCAGAGTACTGTTTACTGATGCTGGCATGCAGCTGGTGGGTCAAGCCAAACGTATTCTATCTGAGGTGAAAACCTTCCGTGATATGGCCAGTGGTCAAGGTGAAGCCATGACCGGGCCAATGCACATAGGCTTTATTCCAACAGTTGGCCCTTATCTATTGCCGAAAATCGTACCGACGTTGAAGGAGCAATTCCCTGATCTAGAACTGTTCTTACATGAAGCACAGACTAACCAGTTGGTGCGTCAGTTGGAAGATGGCAAGCTCGATTGTCTGGTTTTAGCATCGGTGGCCGAAACGGCACCATTCAAAGAAATTGCAGTATATGAAGAGCCATTGAGCGTGGCTGTACCTTGCGATCACGAATGGTCTGGTCTTGAAGAGATCGACATGCTAGAGCTGAATGGTAAAACCGTTCTCTCACTGGGTGATGGGCACTGCCTACGCGATCAGGCGCTGGGCTTTTGTTTCGCTGCTGGAGCGAAAGATGATGAGCGCTTTAAAGCGACCAGCTTAGAGACGTTGCGTAACATGGTAGCAGCCGGCGCTGGTATCACTCTATTGCCTGAATTGTCTTTACCTAAAGAAAAACAGAAAGACGGCGTTTGTTATGTCAAAGCGACCAATCCAGTTCCTTCACGCAGTATCGTGTTAGCCTATCGTCCGGGTTCACCGCTTCGTTCACGCTTTGAGCAACTGGCGTCAACCATAAAGCATCAGCTAACAAATCAATAATAAATAAAGATAAAAAAGGCGGATGTTATGACATCCGCCTTTGCTTTGTCTTTGTTGTGCTAGAACAGCTCTTCGCTTTCTGCTGAAGTGTAGATACTGTCAGTAATTTCATCCGTGACGAATTCTGTCGGTTCTGTGCCTTCAAGAAAATATTCAAACATCGAACTGGAGTCGAATTTGTTGGTCAGTAGGCCAGAATTGCGATCAATGCGAACACGGACAATATTCGATGGTATCTCTTTCTCTTTAGCTGGGACACCAGTCAAAGCGGTATGCATAAAATCTACCCATGCTGGTTGCGCGGTTTTTGCGCCTGCTTCAGCACCTGAGATTTGCTTCTTGCCTAGATTGCTGTTTGGTTTGGTCCGGCCAAGCTTGCGGGTATGGTCATCAAAACCTACCCAAGCTACGGCGACCATGCCTGGACCGTAGCCGTTGTACCATGCATCTTTTGAGTCATTGGTGGTGCCCGTTTTTCCGCCGACATCACGACGTTTCAACGCTTGCGCGCGCCAGCCTGTTCCATTCCAACCAGTGCCTTCACGCCAGTTACCGCCACCCCAAATATTGCTATACATCATTTCACGTACCAAGAAAGCCGTTTGCTCTGAGAGTACTTGCGGTGCGTATTTTGGTTGTTGCTGGGGATCAACATCCTGCTCTTGGAATTCGTTTGCTACTGTCTGTGCTGGTTCACAATCTTGGCGGCAGATCGTTTTTGGTGTTGCCTTAAACTCAATGTTGCCAAATGGGCCTTCCACTTTATTGATGTAATAAGGTTCGACGTAATAACCACCATTAGCAAAAACAGAATAACCTTGGGCCATCTTCATCGGGGTCAGGCTGCCTGCGCCTAGTGCGATGGTTTCTGAACGTGGCACCTGATCAATATCAAAGCCAAATCGAGTCAGATACTGGCGTGTTTGATCTAGGCCAACTTCACGCAACACGCGCACTGCCATCACGTTTTTAGATTGCGCTAAGCCAATTCTTAAGCGAGTTGGGCCGATATAAGTCGGAGGTGAGTTCTTAGGACGCCATGCGGTACCTTGGCTTTTATCCCATTGGTTGATTGGTGCATCATTCACCAATGTCGCTAGGGTCAGACCTTTATCGATAGCTGCCGAGTAAATAAACGGTTTGATACTAGAGCCAACCTGGCGCACGGATTGAGTAGCGCGGTTGAACTTGTTGTGGACGAAGTTAAAACCACCCACTAGAGACAAGACTGCGCCATTTTCTGGATCCATGGCAACAAAGGCTGTATTGGCATTTGGCACCTGACTTAAGTGCCAAGTGGTTTGTATTTCGCCATCTTCAAGAGGAGTCTCTATCTGACGGACCCATATTTGTTCACCTTCTTCCAGAACATCCGTGGCAGCTTTTGGTGCTGGGCCTTGGCGGTCATCGGTGAGGAATTTACGTGCCCACTTGATGCCATCCCACTCGAGTGTTTTGACGCCTTGGTTTTTCACCCATACCGTCGCCTCTAGAGCGGTGACCTTGGTAACGACAGCAGGAATCAACGCCCCATAGGTTGGAACATTGTCCAGTGTGTCATCAATTTTTTGTTCATCAAATGCTGGTTGTCCGCTTTGCCAAAGGACTTTTTCAGCGCCACGGTAGCCATGACGTTCGTCATAAGATAGCAAGTTATTAATTGCAGCTTCGTTTGCTGCGGCTTGCAGTTTTGAATCTACGGTCGTATAGATATTCATACCTGATGTATAAGCTTCTTCGCCATAACGTGACACCATCCAAGCACGAGCCAACTCTGCAACATAGGGCGCACTGAGCTCGATTTCTGCACC
This sequence comes from Vibrio sp. T11.5, assembly GCF_027587155.1. NCBI lineage: Bacteria > Pseudomonadati > Pseudomonadota > Gammaproteobacteria > Vibrionales > Vibrionaceae > Vibrio > Vibrio sp. T11.5. Next base: position 40,458 of record NZ_JAPPTP010000029.1, on the reverse strand, counting down.
ATGATAGCGTGAGAGAATCTCTTCTGTACGAGCCTGATCGTATTCATCTTGCGTGATGTAGTTTTCATCCAGCATGCGTTTTAACACTACGTTGCGTCGGTGAGTTGCACGATCAATTGAGTAGATAGGGTTCATGGTAGAGGGCGCTTTTGGCATGCCCGCAAGGGTGGCGATCTCACTCAGTGTCAGATCTTTCAGATCCTTACCAAAGTACGTCTGAGCGGCAGCACCAAATCCATATGAGCGATACCCTAAGAAGATCTTGTTGACGTACAGCGCCATGATCTCTTCTTTGCTTAGTAATTGTTCAATATGAATGGCAATAAATATCTCTTTGATCTTACGCATAATTTTCTTCTCATTTGATAAGAAGAAATTCCGTGCAAGCTGCTGGGTTATGGTGCTCGCGCCTTGTTTTGCTGAGCCCGACAGTGCCACTACAACTGCTGCTCGGGTGATACCAATAGGGTCTATACCCGGGTGATCGTAGAAACGACTATCCTCTGTCGCGATCAAGGCTTCAATTAGATGTTGAGGAATCTCATCGTAATTGACAGGAATGCGACGTTTTTCTCCAAACTGGGAAATCAGTTTGCCGTCTTGACTGAATATCTGCATAGGTGTCTGCAGTTTGACATCTTTTAAAGTTGCGACATCGGGCAACTCTGGTTTTACGTAGAGGTAGAAACCAAAAATGGTTCCGACCCCAAGTGCCGTGCAAACCAATACGAAAATAAACAATCGCTTTATGAACTTCACCGGATAATCCCTGATTAATTAAGCTTACCGTTATGCAAATCTAAGTATTTTAAGCTAAAAAGTAGCTCAAATCTGTTTATGTTTTCACTAGATCAACGATCTAAGCCGAGGCGCTACGCAAATTTACGGAGCTGAGCTACATGGTCAAATCATTAATTACAGGCATAGATATTAGCCACCAGAGTATCAGAGCGGTGGTCTTAAAGCCTAGAAAAGACACTTTCACACTTGTTAGTTATCACCAAATGCCAGTGGAAGTGGATATTTTCACTGATAACCACAGGCTAAATTATCAGAAAATTGTAAAGAAACTCAAAGAACTAAGAAAGGCTTTGCCACTATTTAGTCGTAAAGTGTGCTTAAGTGTTCCCGACAACTCTGTAATAAGTAAGCAATTACAGATAGATAGCGATTTAAGTGATGAGGAATGCCAATATGTGATAGCTCAGATTTTTGCGCGGCAAACTCCGGTCGCAGTGGAGAAGCTTTACATTGATTTTGTTGCTCTTGCTAGTGAGCAGACGCAGGTAAAAGCGAATTATCACGTATATGCGGTCAGAAAAGAATGTGTAGATGCGCGAATAGCCCCTTTTCTCCAGTCTGGTTTTAAACCTATCTTGGTCAACCCATACTCACACAATCTTGCTCAGCTTTTGCGACATATTACTCGAAGCTCTGGTGAGTCCAATTGGATGCTGATGAACTTCAATTTAGATCATGTTGCTGTGTGTGTTGAAACTGAAAAGCAAGGGTTTGTATATAAAGAGCTTCCCCTCAACGGATCCGACATCGCGGTTGAAAAATTGTTTGAACGACTTCTTATGACGATTAATCTACTTGACCTAGAGCCTGAAGGTGTTTGGTTAAGTGGAGAAAAGGCTTTGTTAGGGCCATTTGCTGCTCTGTTGTCGTCTACACTGGGTCTGACCAGCGTGGTACTAGAGTTGTATGACTTGTTTGACTGCCAGCATAGAAAAGCAGAGCGTGAATTTGGATCACAATATGCAATAGCGCTAGGTTTAGCGTTGAGTGGTTTAGGCTGTATGGAGAAAGGTCATGCAGCTTGATATCAACTTGATACCTTGGCGCGAACATCAACGCCAGCGGAAAGTCCGCTATTTTGTTTTTTCTTGCAGTTTAATTGTGGCGATGACTGTGTTGATGGTTGTTGCTGTTGAATTATATCTGCAGTCACAAGTTGGTGTTCAGCAATCGCGTATTGAGCAGCTTAATGAATGGGACGATAAGTTAGATCATAAAGTCAACCAAGTGAACGCTGTTGAGAAAGCAGTGGTGGTGCTACGAGCAGACATCGCTGAGCTGAAAACGCTGCATGCCAAGCGTTACTTGCCATTGCAGTTGGCTGGCTTACTTTCAGAGTTGTTACCGGAAACTGTATATCTCGACCAAATTGAGATGCTAGGCAGGCAAGTTAGTCTGACCGGTGTTGCAGCTACCACCGAGCAAGTCGATCTGTTTCTTGCTAACTTGCAAAATTCACCTCTGGTGAGTGAGCTTAGGGTACAGTCGTTGGTGAATGGTGTAGAACGCTTTGCGACTGTTTATCAGTCGTTTTCTGTGACCTTCAAGCTGGTGGAAGGTCACCTTGGTTGATATGCGCGATATTGATTTAGACTCTCTAGCTAGTTTGCCCAGAGTAAAGCAATGTGGATTGTTTAGCGTTTCTATGCTGATTCTATTGGCGTTCGGCTATGTCACTGTGTGGAGACCGACGTTGTCAAACCTGAGCTTTTTGCTAGCAAAAGAGCAACAACTGCAAACCATGCTAGAGCAAAAACAGCAAAGAGTTTTATTGCTCGCATCGCACCAGACAGAGCTTGATCAACTAGCAGAAGTGAGGGTGCAGATACAGGAGCAAATGGTACAGTCTGCCAGTATCACGGAGGTGTTGAGCCTTCTTAATCGAATGGCTCAACAGCATTCGCTGTTGATGGAGCGTATTGTTCAGAGCACTAGCCAATCCACAGGCTCCTTTTTGCAATCATCGCTACAGTTTGAGCTTTTAGGCCAATATCAGCAGATTGCTTCCTTCTTTCACGCAGTGGCGATATTGCCTGACTCTCTATATTTCGATGAGTTGCACTGGCGCCGAGCCGAGGTCGACAGTACGACATTGATTTTGACAGGTGAGGTGTACCTCTTGCAGTCTCTGGATGAGGGCGACAGTGCGAACTAAGCAATTGGTGTTTCTGCTCATCGCTTTGAGTGGTTGTAAAGCCAATCAGAATCCTTTGGTCTTATCAGAGGCAAGGCAATCATCTGTGGCATCCTCAAAAAAGCCTGGTCCACATCTTCTCTCTGTTCCGCAAAATGCCAGCTTATCAATGAGTCGAGACCCTTTTTCGTTACCCGCTATTTCAAAGGCCTTGGGTGGTAACTCTTCACAGTGCGACGAAAGGACTGGCATTGTGGCTGACAACCAGTCAACAGCCAACCCTCAACTTCGTTTAGCAGGAATCATGACGATACGAGGAGAACATGCCGCACTGATTGAACTACCAAACGGTTCACTAATCACCAAGACGAGAGGTCAGTCTGTTGCCAATAACAGATTGATTACGGACATTAGTACAGATGCGTTGGAACTTCGTGAGTCTGTGCTGGATGGCGTTGGATGTGTTGTTTACAGAAACATCAAACTGGTGATCAATTAGGTAACAACGATGAAGAGATATTGTCTAGTGACTTTCGGTTTCGTCTTGCTCTCTACCTGCGTAGATGCTCGCATTGCCTCGTCAGAGCGTTCTGAAGAACTACCTCAGTCAGAGACGCTATCTGTTAACTTTCAGGATATTTCTGTTCGCAGGGTCCTGCAGCAAATTGCTGACTACAATGACTTCAATTTAGTGGTTTCTGATGCTGTGACGGGCAACATGACACTGAGGTTGAAGAATGTCCCCTGGTCTCAGTTGCTGGATATTATTCTGCATGTGGAAGGCCTTGAAAAGCATATAAAGGGTAATGTGCTTATTGTGGCACCAGCGGCTGAAATCGCTCAGCTTCAGCAGCTGGAGCAAGATGCAATGCTGCCGGAACTCTTACCTTTGAACTCAGAAATGGTCCCACTGCGTTTTGCCAAAGCAGCAGATATTGCGGCGATACTCGGTAAACAGGCGGAAACCAGCATGCTCTCTGAGCGTGGTTCTATTTCAATTGATTCCAGAACGAATAGCCTCCTGATTCGCGATGTTGTGAGCAATATTCAGGCGATAAAGTCGATCATTGAGGAATTAGATGTACCAGTGAAGCAAGTGGAAATTGAAGCTCGAATTGTCAGCTTCAATGAAGGAGACTTACAGGAGTTAGGAGTGCTTTGGGGAGGTGGTAACCGCTCTGTTGAAGAGGTAAGAGAAGGCAATCTTGCTGGCCTCCAGTTGTATGGGGATAGCGGAGTATCATTGGATGATTTGCTACGCACGAATATAAATAACACTTCGCTATCGACAACGGCTTTTCAAGTAGCAAAACTGGGCAGTGAAACGCTTTTAGATCTTGAATTGTCAGCACTGCAAAGAGAATCGAGAGCTGAGGTTATATCTAGTCCACGCTTGATCACGACCAATAAGCAGCCTGCTTATATTGAGCAGGGAACGGACATCCCTTATTTAGAGGCTTCTTCAAGTGGCGCAACCAGTGTCAGTTTTAAAAAAGCAGTCTTGAGCTTGAAAGTGACGCCACATATCACGGTCGATAATCGCCTAATCTTAGATCTCAATGTTACACAAGATAGGCCAGGAGAAGTGGTGAAAACAGGTACGGGAGAAGCCGTAGCGATAGATAGACAACGTATAGGAACTCAAGTATTGGTCAATAACGGTGAAACGATTGTTCTCGGGGGAATTTATCAGCACAGCATGACAGATACTGTCGATCAGGTTCCCGTTTTAGGTGATATTCCTGTATTAGGTGCACTTTTTCGACGAAATTATCAGAAAATGCGCAAAAGTGAGTTGCTGATTTTTGTCACGCCAAAAGTGGTGGTTCCTGAATCAATCAACAGATAGATAAAAATAAATTTGCATTAGTGTCACCTTATCTAGATAATTTCGGGTCTTATCACGAATTATCTGTGAGGAATAGGTGCTACAAGCATATCTGAAATCAGAAAAAACCTGATTTTCTTGTAGCGATGTCATTGAATTAACGTTGTAAATTAATGCTGAACATGGCTGAAAAACGCAATATTTTTCTTGTTGGCCCAATGGGAGCCGGCAAAAGTACAATTGGTAGACACCTGGCTCAACAACTTCATATGGAGTTTGTTGATTCGGATACAGTGATCGAAGAACGCACTGGCGCGGATATCGCGTGGGTATTTGATGTAGAAGGCGAAGAAGGTTTTCGTGTCCGTGAAGAAAAGGTGATCAACGACCTAACAGAAGAGCAAGGTATTGTTCTGGCGACAGGTGGTGGCTCTATCAAGAGTAGAGAAAACCGTAATCGTCTCTCTGCACGCGGTATCGTTGTTTATCTTGAAACCACAATCGAAAAGCAACTAGCACGCACCAATCGTGACAAGAAACGCCCTCTACTTCAGACGGACGATCCTCGTAACGTGCTGGAATCACTGGCAGGTGAACGCAACCCTCTTTACGAAGAAATTGCGGATTACACAGTGCGTACTGACGATCAAAGTGCAAAAGTGGTAGCCAACCAGATCGTAAAAATGCTAGAAGAACGTTAATACGTTAAATTTTAGCAACTGGAGAATACCCATGGAAAGGATTACGGTCAGTTTAGGTGAACGTAGCTATCCAATCTCAATTGGTGCCGGATTATTTAATGATCCGGCCCACCTTTCATTTTTATCAGCAAAACAAAAAGTTGTCGTGATTACTAATGTCACTGTAGCGCCGTTGTATGCAGATAAAATCTTATCTCTCCTTGAGCAAGTAGGCTGTGAAGCTTCCCTGCTTGAACTCCCTGATGGCGAACAGTATAAGTCGCTTGATACTTTCAACACCGTGATGAGTTATCTTCTCGAAGGTAATTTTGCACGCGATGTTGTTGTCATTGCTCTCGGTGGTGGTGTTATTGGCGATTTGGTGGGCTTTTCTGCTGCGTGTTATCAGCGTGGTGTTGATTTTGTCCAAGTCCCAACGACGCTATTGTCTCAAGTGGATTCTTCGGTGGGTGGCAAAACGGCCGTCAACCACATGTTGGGCAAGAATATGATTGGTGCTTTCTATCAGCCTAAATCAGTGATCATTGATACTGATTGCCTAGCGACATTGCCCCAAAGAGAGTTTGCGGCCGGTATGGCTGAAGTCATCAAGTACGGTATTATCTACGATTCGGACTTTTTTGTTTGGCTAGAAGATAACCTTAACAGGCTATACGAGCTTGATGAGCAGGCGCTGACCTATGCTATTGCGCGCTGCTGTCAAATTAAGGCAGAAGTGGTGGCTCAGGATGAAAAAGAGTCAGGTATTCGTGCATTACTGAACCTAGGTCATACATTTGGTCATGCGATTGAGGCTGAGTTAGGCTATGGTAAATGGCTGCATGGCGAAGCGGTTTCTTCTGGTACTGTAATGGCGGCCAAAACGGCTCAACTTCAGGGGCTTATCACCGATCAGCAAGTAGAAAGAATTCTCTCTATACTGAAGAGAGCACAATTGCCTGTGCATACACCAGATACGATGACTTTTGACGACTTCATGAAACACATGATGCGCGACAAAAAAGTGCTCTCTGGTGAACTGCGTTTAGTCTTACCAACCAGTATTGGTAGTGCAGAAGTAGTAAAGGGTGTGCCTGAGTCGGTCATCAAGCAAGCGATCGATTTTTGTCGCGATATCTGAGTTCTTTTCTTTAGACAGTGGGCTGTCATTAGGATGGTTAAATGAGTTTGACGCATGAATCCCGTGTGTTGGAGTTGGATTCTCAAGTGGAATTGCTTGAGCGTATGCAATTGCTGACTAACTTCGGTTCAAACTTAGTCACTGTTGGTGGAGCATCAGGAGCGGGTAAATCTTGGCTTGCTCAGCGCTACCTAGAAGCCTGGGCACCAGATAAAAACCAATCTCTCCTGATGTGTCATCCAAATCAGGACGCTCAACAACGCCGTACCATGATTCTAACTCAGCTCTTTTCTGAGCCGATGTACAATCCATCCGATCCATTAACGGAGAGTTTCGCTCGACAAATGCAAGGTGAGGGCTGTGATGTTGTCATTGTTATCGATGATGCGCACCTGTTGCAGGAGTCTTTCGTATCTGAATTATGGATGTTGGTTTTGGAGGCACAGGAAAACCCAGCGTGGACAATCAATGTGGTGTTGTTTGCACAGTCGAATAGCCTCGACGTGTTACTGACTCGACTCAGTTATGGGCAGGACCATAAGCCAATTGATCTAGAGATAGACACATTAAGCCAAGATGAAGCCGATCGATTCTTTGAGCATCTAGTGATTCGTTTTGTCGAAGATGAAAAAGAAAAACGCGTACGTAACGCATATCGAACTGTTGCCCGTCGACCGGGCGAGATTATGGCCTTAGGGGATCACAAAGTGGAAAAGAGGATTATTATCCGCTCAATCATTGGTTCACCAATCAACGTTGCCTTGCTAGTGGTGACACTGCTTGTATTTATTGGCGGTGGTTACTGGTGGATGATGAGTCAACCTTCACCGGATGAGCAAGCGCAGAAAATGGTCGACGCAATTGAGCAGACCGTAATTCCCACTTTACCTGAAGATTCCACAGCGGAAAGTACGTTGGCTGATGTTCAAGCGGAAGGCGATGTTGTGCTTTCTCCAGCAGAAGATGATTCTGAATCTCTACCACCAGCTGTGACAGAACAAACATCGAGCGTGGGCAACTCGGAAAGCGATCATCAACGTGTTGTTATCACTTCTGAAGTGGTGGATGCCTTACTGGATGGCAAACCAGAGAAAGCGGATACTACAGCCATCAAGCAAGTGGTCGAATCGCCTAGTGCTGAGCGAGAAAAAACAGCGACTCAGAGCTTGGTTTCAATAGATTCGGTTGATCAAACCGAAAGTCCTGCGCAGCCAGAAAAAACCATCGTGCAGTTTTCTTTCACTCGAGACGAACTAAAACGTTTTTCTCCGCGTAGCTATACTCTGCAGCTTGCAGCGGTTCGGTCACTGGAAGACGTGCAAGTTTTCCTAGATAAACACCGCTTGGCTGACAATGTGTATATCTATTCCACTGTGCGCAATGATGTCGAGTGGTTCATCATCACTTACCAAAACTATCCAACCATCCAGGTTGCTAGGGATGCAGTAGAAGCGTTGCCTGACGACTTGCAACAGTTGGATCCTTGGGCCAAATCACTTAGTCAGGTTCATCGAGAAATCGATCGAGTGAAATAACGCTGAGCTTAGCGGGAAAATATGTTACATTCCGCAGCCTTAATTTGTGGTTGATAGATAGAGCACTAGATGAAGAAGCAGCGTGCCTTCCTTAAATGGGCAGGTGGAAAATACGGACTTGTCGAAGATATCCAGCGATACTTGCCCGAAGGCCGTAAGCTGGTTGAACCGTTCGTTGGTGCTGGCTCCGTATTTCTCAATACTGACTACGAGCAGTATCTTCTCGCTGATATTAATCCTGATCTGATTAATCTCTATAACTTACTCAAAGAAAAGCCAGACGAATATATTTCTGAGGCCAAACGATGGTTCGTACCAGAGAACAATCGCAAAGAGGCTTACTTGTCTATTCGAGCTGAGTTTAATGGCACCGATGATGTGATGTATCGTTCGTTGGCATTTCTTTACATGAACCGTTTTGGGTTTAACGGTCTTTGTCGTTATAACAAGAAGGGTGGTTTCAACGTGCCTTTCGGTTCATACAAAAAGCCATATTTTCCTCAGGCTGAGCTAGAGTGCTTCGCTCAGAAAGCCAAGAAAGCGACGTTTGTATGCGAGAGTTATACTGATACTTTCAAGCGTGCTCGTAAAGGGAGTGTCGTTTATTGTGACCCGCCATATGCGCCGCTCTCAAATACCGCCAACTTTACCTCATACGCAGGTAATGGCTTTACTTTGGATGACCAAGCTGCCTTAGCCGATGTTGCCGAAAAGGCGGCTAAAGAGCGCAATATCCCTGTGTTGATATCCAACCATGATACGACGTTGACACGCCGTCTATACCATGGAGCTGAGCTCAATGTGGTCAAGGTTAAGCGTACAATCAGTCGCAATGGTGCTGGTCGTAACAAAGTAGACGAACTGTTGGCATTGTTTAAGCATCAAGACCATTGTTAACGACATTTCTCTTTTCTCAACTATCTTCTGGCGTTTAGCTTAGGTAGAATTGCGCTCAACGTATATTCAGTCGTTTTGCCCAATTTATTCTAGAGGTCAGGTATGAAAGATTTCCTTATCGCGCCATCGATTTTGTCTGCAGATATGGCTCGTCTAGGCGAAGACGTGGAAAAAGTACTCGCAGCCGGAGCCGATGTGGTTCATTTTGACGTAATGGATAACCACTACGTACCTAACCTGACTTTCGGTGCGCCTATTTGCCAGGCGTTGCGCGATTACGGTATTACTGCACCAATTGATGTTCACCTGATGGTGAAACCAGTCGATCGTATCATTCCAGACTTCGCCAAAGCGGGCGCATCGATGATCACTTTCCATATTGAAGCGTCTGAGCACGTAGACCGTACACTGCAATTGATCAAAGAGCATGGGTGTAAAGCCGGTGTAGTGTTAAACCCCGCGACACCGCTATCTCATCTGGAATTCATCATGGATAAGATTGATATGATCCTACTGATGTCAGTGAACCCTGGTTTTGGTGGGCAGTCTTTCATTCCTAAAACGTTAGATAAGTTGCGTGCCGTGCGTAAAATGATTGATGAGTCGGGGCGCGATATTCGTCTGGAAATAGATGGCGGCGTTAAGGTCGAAAATATCAAAGAGATAGCTGAAGCCGGTGCCGATATGTTTGTGGCTGGTTCCGCGATCTTCAACCAAGCCGACTACAAAGAAGTCATCGACCAAATGCGTGCTGAATTAGCAAAGGCAGAGTAATTTAATGAGCAATATTAAACTTATCGCGTTTGACTTGGATGGGACGTTATTGGATAGCGTGCCTGACCTAGCAGTGGCTGCCGACCAAGCTGTACAAGCACTCGGTTACCCGGCAGTAACAGAAGAGCAGGTGCGGGATTACGTCGGTAACGGCGCTGATGTACTTATTGGGCGTTCGCTGAGTCGCAGTCTAACAGTATCGCCCGACTTGGATCCAGAACTGCATGCCAAAGCTCGTGTTCTGTTTGATGACTATTACGAGCAAAGCGGACACAAGCTCAGCCACCTTTATCCTGCGGTTAAAGAAACCTTGGCAGAGTTACACAAATTGGGCTTTATTATGGCGCTGGTTACCAACAAACCTTCTAAGTTTGTGCCTGATGTTTTAGTTAAACACGGCATTGATAAGTATTTTGTTGATGTGATTGGTGGTGATACTTTCCCAGAAAAAAAACCCAACCCACTAGCATTGAATTGGCTGCTTGATAAGCATGGTTGTCAGCCACAAGAGATGCTGATGGTAGGTGACTCTAGCAACGATATCAAAGCGGCAAAAAATGCTGGCTGTCACTCGTTTGGTCTGACTTACGGTTACAATCATGGTGAACCAATTTCTCAGTCACAACCAGATTTTGTTGCAGACACCATCGCAGATCTAGTAGATGTTGTCGCGGTTTCCGCATAGTCATAACAAAAGATCTTCCAAAATACTTGTTAATGAGTACACTGAGTAAATCGTGTGGCCAGAACCCACACGGTTTTTTCATTTTTAGATAAGAAGTCAGAGGAACTATTCCCATGAGCAAACCCATTGTATTGAGTGGTGTTCAACCATCAGGTGAACTAAGTATCGGTAACTACTTGGGTGCTCTACGTCAATGGCAACAGATGCAAGACGATTACGATTGCCAATATTGTGTTGTAGACCTTCACGCGATCACGGTTCGGCAAGATCCGAAAGCGCTGCATGAAGCGACTCTAGACGCATTAGCAATCTGTTTGGCAGTTGGCGTTGATCCACAAAAGAGCACGCTATTTGTTCAGTCACACGTACCAGAGCATGCTCAACTTGGTTGGCTTCTTAACTGTTACACCCAAATGGGCGAGCTGAGCCGTATGACTCAGTTTAAAGATAAATCTGCTCGTTATTCGAAAGACAGCTCAAGCCAGTTTGGCGACGTGAACGTTGGCTTGTTCGACTACCCAGTGCTAATGGCAGCAGACATCCTGCTATACGGCGCACACCAAGTACCAGTGGGTAGTGACCAGAAACAGCACCTTGAGCTAGCTCGTGATATCGCTAATCGATTCAACAATATTTACTCGCCAGAACAGCCAATCTTCCAAGTACCAGAACCTTACATTCCGACTGTGAATGCACGTGTTATGAGTCTTCAGGACGCGACGAAGAAGATGTCAAAATCAGACGATAACCGTAAGAATGTTATTACCCTGCTTGAAGAGCCGAAATCGATCATCAAGAAGATAAACAAAGCTCAGACAGATGCAGAAACGCCACCACGCATTGCCCATGATTGGGACAACAAAGCGGGCATCTCTAATCTAATGGGTCTTTACTCGGCTGCAACAGGTAAGAGCTTTGAAGAGATCGAAGCGCAATACAAAGGCGTAGAGATGTACGGTCCATTTAAGAAAGAAGTTGGCGAAGCTGTTGTGGCTATGCTGGAGCCTATCCAAGCTGAATACCACCGTATCCGTGAGGATCGGGCTTATATGGACAGTGTGATGAAGCAAGGGGCCGAGAAAGCGTCTGCTCGCGCCGCAGAAACACTGAAAAAAGCGTATCAAGCTGTCGGTTTTGTTACTCGCCCGTAGGGGGAGGGCAGAACGGACTTCGTCCTATGGAACGCTGCGTTACTAGAAAACTAGATAGCTAGAGTTGTAAAAGCCGATGCAAGAGCATCGGCTTTTTTGATCGATTTGAAATGCTTTGCTTTGGATGACGGAGCGGGCTACGCCCTATGGAACGCTTTGCTTCGGGAAAGCGAAAAACAAACCGTTGACTCCTTAGGGCTGTGGAAAAACGCTAAGTTAGTTATCCAGTTATCCAGTTATCCAGTTATCCAGTTATCCAGTTATCCAGTTATCCAGTTATCCAGTTATCCAGTTATCCAGTTATCCGTAGGACGAAGTCCGTTCCCATATCCCGTTTCCCGCATCCCATATCCCATATCCCGCATCCCTAACGAAGCGTTCGCTTTGGCTACTGTGCGCCTTCAAATCCCATCTGGCGCCAAGCTTCAAAAGCAATAATGGCGACTGCGTTAGATAAGTTCAGGCTGCGAGCGTCCGGCATCATAGGAATGCGGATCCGCTGCGCCATCGGCATGCTTTCAATCAACTCAGCGGGCAGCCCCCGGGTTTCAGGGCCAAATAGCAGTACGTCACCTTTCTGGAAATTGGCATCAACGTGGTGCCCCGTGGTTTTTGTTGTGCAAGCGAAGATGCGATAGTTATCGCGCTCTCTTTCTAGATACTCGACAAAAGCCTGATAATTCTTATGACGAGTGACCCGTGCAAGGTCGTGATAGTCCAAGCCAGCGCGGCGTACTTTTTTCTCTTCTAGATCAAATCCTAGTGGCTCGATGAGATGCAAATTGGCACCGCAATTGGCACATAGGCGAATGATGTTACCTGTATTTGGGGCAATTTCAGGCTCATAGAGGGCGATATCGAACATAGCGTTAACTTCTTATCATTTGCTTGGAAGCTAAGCAGTATAAGGCGGCTTTCAAATGCCGCCAAGTATGAAGTAGTGCGTTTTTTTAAGCGTTTTGAGCTAACGCAATGGCATAGTTTTCACTGACAGCATCCCAGTTCACTACATTCCACCAAGCGTCAATGTATTCAGGTCGACGGTTTTGATAGCTAATGTAGTAAGCGTGTTCCCATACATCCAGGGCCAAAATAGGCTCACCTTGAACGCTCGCAACATCCATTAAAGGGTTGTCCTGATTGCTGGTGGATGCAATGTGTAGCTTGCCGTCTTGCACAACTAGCCAGGCAAAACCAGAACCAAATGTATTGATCGCTGCCTCAGAGAACAGAGATTTAAACTGTTCGAAGTTTCCGAAGGTGGCGTTGATTTGTTTAGCTAACTCACCAGTCGGCTCGCCACCGGCATCAGGGGCCATACAATTCCAGTAAAGGATATGGTTGTAGTAACCACCGCCATTGTTACGGACGGCGGGAGAATATTTGGAGATGTTGGCAAAGATATCTTTCAGTGAGGCATTTTCCAGTTCAGTCCCTTTGACCGCTGTTACAAACTTATCAAAATAAGTGCGGTGATGCTTACTGTAATGGACTTCCATGGTTTTGGCATCAATATAAGGTTCTAGTGAGTCGTAAGCGTAAGGCAACTCTGGGAAAGTATGAGACATAGTAAATCCTCCGTAATTGAAGGATTTACTTTAAATGATAATGAGATCTATTATCAACTGTATTTTTATAAGGTTATTTCTCTGGTGTCAGCGGCAGGATCACCTCTACGCGAAGCCCACCAAGCTGGCTGCGTAAAGCACGAATAGTTCCGCTGTGCTGGCGGATTGCGTTTTCGGTAATGGCCAACCCTAATCCCGTGCCTCCACTGTGACGATCTCGTGCGGTTGAAACGCGGTAAAAAGGTCGGAAAATCGCTTCGACTTCATGTTCAGGCACTCCTTCTCCATTGTCATCGACGGCAATAGTGAGTTGATCTGTCTGGACGTTGAGCGACACTTGAATAACATCTTTGCCATAGTAAATAGCATTGCGAACAATATTGTCTACAGCACTCATGAGCAATTTGGGGTTCCCTGAAATTGTGCGCTCAGGAATATCATCATAGCGGAATGATTTATTCATCTGTTCTGCTTCAAACTGGGCATCAGAAAGAATGGCCTCCCATAAGCTGATAATAGGTTGCTGCTCGCGTTCGACATGGCTATCGACCTGCATGCGTGACAGCTCTAACAATTCCCCAATCATCTGCTCCAGTCTTTGTGCTTCAGTGTCAATCCGAGTGAGCTCAGGGCTTTCTCCTTGTTTTCGAGCAGCAAGAGCGGTGGCCATTCGTAAGCGTGTTAATGGCGAGCGAAGCTCGTGTGAAATATCAGACAGTAAGCGTTGCTGACCTGAAATCATCTGGTTTACTGCCTCAACCATCTGGTTAAAACTTTTACCCGCTTGGCGAAATTCGGAGGTGCCTTTCTCTAGTTGTGGATCAACACTGAATTCTCCATTTGCTACGCGTTTAGCAGCGAGTTCTAGCTTTCTTGCTGGCTGGCTCAGCGCCCATGCAAGCCACAATAACAAAGGTGTACTGACCAGCATTACGGCAAGCAGTAACTGGAAAGGTTTATCAAACAGTCGAATGAGGAAAGGAGAGGGTTGATTCCATTTGACGCCTATGTACATCAACAGATCCTTCTGAGCCAGTGTGATTGGTAATGGCCCTGCAACCATGTAGTGTCCATAGAGTTTCTGTTTTGGATACTCAGGATCTTCGATACTGGTAATAAAATTTTGCACCGCTTTGAGCTTGAAGTCTTTACGATCGCGAGTGGTCAGAATATTGCCTTCTAGATCCGTTAAGACAAAGTGTGGGCGGGGATCTCTTGGAGGACGCTTACGCCCTTCTAAATAGAATATAATCCGGCGTAGATCTGTTTCGCCAGCAAAGCGCTGCTCGATCTTTGTCTTGGTTGCTAACAGCTTTTTGTAATGTTCTGCGGGTATATCTCTTGATTTTCTTGGGTCTAGATGAGGTAGAGACAACACAGCGATCAGAACGAGAAACATGGTAAACCAAAAAATGGCGAAGATACGTCCGTAGAGGCTAGTGATCTTAGGTAGACGCATTAATCTTCCTCAACTAATAAATAACCTCGCCCGCGCAAGGTTTTGATTCGTGATTTACCATCTTGACGGTCCGGTAGTTTTTTCCTCAGATTTGAAACATGCATATCTATGGCGCGGTCAAAAGCGGCTAGGCGTTTACCCAGAACATCTAAACTCAGAGTTTCTTTGGTCAAGGTTTCTCCTGGATGTTGGACGAAGTGACTAAGCAGCGCAAACTCCGTAGTGGTTAGCTCTAAGTATTGTTCCTGACAATACGCTTCCTGCTTACCGGGATAAATTTTGATGTCCTGATAATGAACACAGTCGCTATTTTTAGCCACGTTTTTTGTTTGCGTACGACGTAATATTGCGCGGATGCGGGCCAGCAGTTCACGATCGCTGAAAGGTTTTGGCAAGTAATCGTCGGCTCCGAGCTCTAATCCAATCACTCTATCTATTTCTTCACCTTTTGCTGTCAACATCAATACTGGAGTCTGCCAGTTTTCTCGTAGTCGTTTGAGGGTTTCCATACCGTTGAGTTTAGGCATCATGACATCCAGCAGAACTAAATCTATATCGTCACAAATCGCCGCAAGTCCTGCTTCTCCGTCATTGGCTTCAGATACATTGTAACCTTCGAACGTCAGTACTTCTTTAAGTAAACCAGTCAGTTCGGTGTCGTCGTCAATCAATAGGATATTTGTCATGGAATATATCTCTCAATCTTATCGGTTAAGCTAATATTACTGATTATTCGTTGAGAGCTTTAGTCTAAATTTTGCTCTTTACGATTATTTACGCTCTCTAGACGTCACTTTACGTTGCAGTTCGTATTCTACACTCAAGCGCTGTATAGACAGCTTGATTCCATTCCTCTGGATATGAAAGGTACGATTATGAAAACTGCAAAGAAACTGTTATTGGCGGCGATGATTCTTCCTCTGACTCTGGGAACAGCGAGTGCTTTAGCTGCTAAAGATCATAAAAAAGGTTCTCACGGTGAGTTTGGTTTTGATCGCGGCATCATGCGTCAGCTTGATTTAACAGATGCACAGAAAGAGCAAATAAAAGCGTTGCGTGAAACGTCTAAAACACAGATGAAAGCCGAGTTTAAACAAAACTTCGAAGCTCACCATGCTGAAATGCAAGCCAACAAAGAAAAGTTACAAGCTTTGGTGCTCGCAGATACATTTGATCAGGTAGCCGCGAACGAACTGGCTAAGCAAATGGTAGAACAACAGACTGAACGTAAAGTGAAAATGCTGGAGAAACAACATCAGATGCTGAGTATCCTTACTCCAGAACAGAAAACCAAATACGTAGAACTGCAAAAAGAACGTGCGGAAAAGCGGTTCAACAAGATGCAAGAACGCCTGAGTGACAGTGAAGCATAGAGCGATAACAGCAGCGGCCGATGGGCCGCTTTTTTGTGTCATTTTTATTCAGCAATTGGCACGTTATACTTAAGGTAATGTTTTTCAAACGCTTTACTTTATGAAACACGAATATGCACGCTTGGTGACACTGGCTGCTTGGACAGCTACGATTGTTGCCACTTTATTGCTGGTGGTAAAACTGGCCGCTTGGTGGGTTACGGGGTCGGTGAGTTTACTCGCTTCATTAATCGACTCTATGCTTGATATTGCAGCGTCTTTGGTCAACCTTTTTGTTGTCAGGTATTCACTCCAACCAGCCGATAGGGAGCACACTTATGGCCACGGTAAAGCTGAGTCTCTGGCTGCATTGGCTCAGGCGATGTTTATTTCTGGCTCTGCCGTCTTTTTGATCCTCAATGGTATTGATCGCTTCTTCAGGCCTCATGAGTTGCAATCTCCCGAGTACGGGGTGTACGTGAGTATGTTCGCCATTGCTGTCACTTTTGCTTTGGTTCAGTTCCAGAAACACGTTGTTAGACAAACCGGCAGTCAGGCGATTGCTGCAGACTCCTTGCATTACCAGTCAGATTTATACATGAACGCAGCGATCATGTTGGCATTAGGGCTGAGTTGGTTTGGAGTTACTCAAGCGGATGCAGTGTTTGCTGTGGGTATTGGTCTATACATTTTGTATAGTGCTGTTCAAATGGTGAGAGAAGCGATTCAGACATTGCTGGACCGAAAGTTACCGGATGAAGAGTTGGAACAAATCAGAGCGTGTTGTTTATCTGTCGAAGAAGTTCTCGGTGTGCACCAGCTAAGAACCCGTATGTCGGGGCCGACACGCTTTATTCAGTTGCACTTAGAACTCGAAGATCAGATTCCTCTGATTGAAGCGCATCGCATCTCTGATCTGGTTGAGAGTCGGCTGATGGATCAGTTCCCACATGCTGATGTACTTATCCATCAGGATCCCTATTCTGTTGTGCTCGGGCCGGAGAAAAATCAAAAGGCTCAAGATTGGTAGTGTGGCTTTCGAGATATTACCTCAAGCGACAATGAGCCGTTTATTGTCTATCTTTTCATCGAGCGCACAATTCGTTGGTATTCTGATATGTATCAAACCAGTGGCAGCGCAAAGCTGTAATACTCTTACATAAGTAGAAAAGTTACATAATTCTGTGCAAATAAAAGTAGTATTCCTTGGGCGTCAAGGTAACATATTGCGCAGCTATAAGAATCTTGTCGGGAATTTATTTGTAAATTGCTGACGTAAAAGTTGAAATAAGATTCCCAAAAAAATCGAGGGTGAGCATGATTAAGAAGATCGGTGTTTTGACAAGTGGCGGTGACGCACCAGGCATGAACGCAGCAGTTCGAGGTGTGGTACGTACAGCTCTATCGGAAGGTTTAGAAGTGTACGGCGTTTATGACGGGTACCTAGGCCTTTATGAAGACCGTATCGAGAAGCTTGATCGTTCAAGTGTATCTGATGTGATCAACAAAGGCGGTACTTTCCTAGGCTCAGCTCGTTTCCCTGAGTTTAAAGAGGTGGCTGTTCGTGAGAAAGCGATTGAAAACCTGAAGAAGCATGGTATCGAAGCGTTGGTTGTCGTCGGTGGTGATGGTTCTTACATGGGAGCAAAGAAGCTGACTGAAATGGGTTACCCATGCGTTGGCTTACCGGGCACTATCGATAATGATATTGCTGGTACGGATTACACAATCGGTTACCTGACCGCTTTGAATACCGTTATCGATGCCATTGACCGCCTACGTGACACTTCTTCTTCTCACCAGCGAATTTCTATTGTTGAGATTATGGGCCGCCATTGTGGTGACCTGACTCTGATGTCGGCGATTGCTGGTGGTTGTGAGTACATCATCACCCCTGAAACTGGTCTAGATAAAGAGAAACTTATCAACAACATTCAGGACGGTATCAAAAAAGGTAAGAAGCACGCCATTATTGCACTGACTGAACTGATGATGGATGCTAACGAACTGGCGAAAGAGATTGAAACGGCAACGGGTCGCGAAACTCGTGCAACGGTTCTTGGCCACATCCAGCGTGGTGGTCGCCCAACGGCATTTGACCGTGTTCTTGCATCTCGTATGGGCAACTACGCCGTTCATCTTCTTATGGATGGCCATGGCGGTCGTTGTGTCGGTATCCAGAAAGAGCAGCTGGTTCACCATGATATTATCGATGCCATTGAGAATATGCAGCGCCCTGTACGTGAAGACTTGTACAAAGTTGCGGAAGAGTTGTTTTAAACGGCAATGAATTGATAAAAACCACCCAATTGGGTGGTTTTTTTATGCTTAGCTCGAAGCATTTTTCTTTCTGACATTTGAACGCTTGCGCTGCTGAATTTTC
Source organism: Vibrio sp. T11.5 (assembly GCF_027587155.1). Taxonomy (NCBI): domain Bacteria; kingdom Pseudomonadati; phylum Pseudomonadota; class Gammaproteobacteria; order Vibrionales; family Vibrionaceae; genus Vibrio; species Vibrio sp. T11.5. The sequence continues at coordinate 22,070 of NZ_JAPPTP010000029.1, read as the reverse complement.
TGATGCACACCCCGACGTAAGGCTTTAATTCGATTCTCGGCTTTATCGACTCCTAACAGAACAACCAGTGCTAGTCCCGTAAGAACAACAGATTGCTGCGAATAGCCGAGACCAATCATTAGTCCTAATGCTGCCAGTAACCAAATCACGGCAGCCGACGTTACGCCATGAATTTTGCCATCTAACGTCATCATCACACCAGCGCCTAAGAAGCCAACACCGGTAATGATCTGACCTAGCACCCGTGCTTGATCTAAAGTATTAGGTGAAAGAGAGACTGCCATCGACATAAAAAGGTAAGTACCAGCGATGATTAGAATGGAAGTCCTGATCCCGACAGGTTTACCTCGTGTCTGGCGTTCGGCACCAATTAGCAGCCCATTGAACGCGCAGCACAGTAGGGCATTCCAATCAAATGGACCTAGGTCGAGCAAGGGATCTGGTAACATGTGCATAGTGTTCTCCTAAACCGTGGAGTATGCCGAGTGGCTTCGGTTTAGGCGAACAAAAGATATTTACCTTTAGGATAAATAACTGTGAGCAGATTGAAGGCAAGCCTATTACGACCAAAATACCGCTCGCCACAACTATGCCAACCTAATCAATGAGGGCAAACCCAGTTTGCTTTTCACCATCATTCTAAATGCAGATCTAATGGTGTTTTGCTGGATCTACCGCCGATTTCTCTGGTTAATTTAGGGACCAGATAGCCGGACACTCGTTCAATGACTCCTGCCATGATCTGTTTAGCTTGTTGGTCTGAAACAAAAAAGTGTGCTGCACCTTGCACCTTATCCAATACGTGCATGTAGTAGGGCAGCACACCCGCATCGAATAGTGCTTCGCTGAGCGCAACTTGAGCCTCAACGCTGTCATTGACGCCTTTGAGCATTACGCCCTGGTTTAGCAAAGTCACACCCGAGTGCTTTAGCGTACTTAAAGCATTTATCAGCTGCTGATTGATCTCATTGGAGTGATTGATGTGCGTGACCATAATCACCTGCAAACGGGTCGTCATAAACAATTCAGCCAGCGAGGTGGTTATTCTGTCTGGGATCACAACGGGCAAGCGAGAATGAATTCTCAGCCGCTTAATATGTTGGATATCCGCTATTTGATCGATCAACCAACGCAGCTCCTCATCTTTTGCCATCAGAGGATCCCCTCCTGAAAGAATGATTTCATTCAGCTCTGGATGTTGGCGTATATAATCTAAGCTCTTAGCCCATACCGATTTACTGCCTTTGTTTTCGCTGTAAGGGAAGTGACGACGAAAGCAATAGCGGCAATTGATCGCGCAACCACCTTTTACGATCATCAAGGCTCGGTTGCGGTATTTGTGTAGTAGACCTGGTATTTGGTTGTCCTGTTCTTCCAAAGGATCATTAGAGTAGCCAGAATGTACGTCAAACTCTTCTGAGAGTGGTAAAACCTGACGCAGCAAAGGATCTAACGGATTGCCTTTCTCCATTCGATCCACAAAACTTTGTGGAACTCGTTGGGCGAACAGTTTGCGCGCTTCAAATCCGCCTTGCCAGGGAGAAGGATCAATTTCCAGTTGTAGTAGAAGTTTTTCAGGATCAGAGATCCCATTCGCTAGCTGTTTGAGCCAGTTTTGCTCAACAGATTCGACTTTTCGGGTTATGATGTGCGGCATTAAATTTAACTCGAAGAATGGTAAGAGGAAAAAATGGCTACTGTTAGCACGAATGAATTCAAAGGCGGTCTTAAAATTATGCTTGATAATGAGCCTTGTGTCATTCTCGAAAACGAGTATGTAAAACCAGGCAAAGGTCAGGCATTTAACCGCGTTAAAATCCGTAAACTGCTTTCAGGCAAAGTTCTAGAGAAGACATTCAAGTCAGGCGACACGGTAGAAGTTGCAGATGTCATGGATATCGACCTGGACTACCTGTACAACGACGGTGAATTCTACCACTTCATGAACAACGAAACATTCGAACAAATTGCAGCGGATGTCAAAGCCGTTGGCGAAAATGCGAAGTGGTTGGTTGAGAACGACTCTTGTATGCTGACTCTTTGGAACGGCAACCCTATTGTTGTGACACCACCAAACTTCGTTGAGCTGGAAGTAACGGATACTGATCCTGGCCTTAAGGGTGACACGCAAGGTACGGGCGGTAAGCCAGCAACACTAACGACAGGTGCCGTAGTACGAGTACCTCTGTTCATCTCTATTGGTGAAGTGATCAAAGTAGACACTCGTTCTGGTGAATACGTAGGTCGCGTTAAGTAAGCGTAAACTTACTCATGATTTAGAAAAGGTCACGTCGGTGGCCTTTTTTGTTTCTACGTGAACTTTGATGTGCCACAATTCTTGTACTCTACAATGAGACTACACTAGTCAGTATGAAACAGTCTTTACGTATCTGGCTCGACGCTGCTCGACCAAAAACGCTGCCATTGGCACTAGTATCGATATTAACCGGTAGTGTGCTGGCCTATTCTACTCATCATTTTTCTTGGGTGATTGGCGTTTTAGCCTTTGTCACGGCCACCTTATTGCAGATCCTATCCAACTTAGCGAACGATTATGGTGATGCGATAAAAGGCACTGACAACGACAGACGCCTTGGCCCTACGCGCGCTGTACAATCCGGTGCAGTGACTCAGGCAGATATGAGGCTGGCGATTGTGATTAATGTTGGCTTGACCATCATTGCTGGGCTAGCTTTGGTTTTTTACGCGCTCGATAGTCTGCAAAGCATTCTGACTTTTATTGGCTTAGGTATACTGGCTATCGTTGCTGCTATCGCTTATACGGTCGGGAATAAGCCTTATGGTTATGTGGGGCTCGGTGATATATCAGTATTCATATTCTTTGGTTTGCTTGGTGTAGCTGGGACCTTCTTTTTACACACCGGTCTTATTGCACCTTTGTTGGTTTTGCCTTCAGTAGGCTGTGGTTTACTCGCAGTCGCGGTATTGAACATCAACAATATGCGGGATATTGAAAACGACGAAGAGTGCGGAAAGCGCACGGTTGCCGTTCGTCTTGGGCAGAAAAATGCTAAGCATTATCACGCACTATTATTAGCTGGCGCTGTCTTTGCGTTTATTGTGTACCTGCTGCTTCAGCCAGCGTCTATCTGGCTGAGCGTTCCGTTTTTGTTGAGCGTATTCGTGATTTACAGACACGGCAAAGCTGTATGGCAAGCACAGCAGCCTGCGCAGATCGCCCCGATGATGCCAGTTATTGTGAAGTGCTCTCTGGTCACTAACTTGTTGTTTGCTGGGGTGGTTATAGCTCAAACTCTGGCCAGTTAATTGAGCCTTGTCATTGCAATGACTTGATCTCTCTATATACTCGATGGAGATGACGAACCGTATGGGAAGGAACACTATGGAATACAATACGTCGGCTTTATGTGATATTTACTCAGAACAAGTGGATGTAGTAGAACCTATGTTTAGCAATTTTGGTGGCAGTGCCTCATTTGCTGGACAAATCACGACGGTGAAGTGTTTTGAAGACAACGGTCTGATTCGAGAAGTGCTCGAACAAGATGGCCTAGGTCGTGTTCTGCTTATTGATGGAGGTGGTTCATTACGCCGTGCTTTGATTGATGCAGAACTGGCGTCACTGGCTGAAGAAAACGAATGGGAAGGTTTGATCGTTTATGGCTGTGTGCGTGAGGTTGATGATCTCGAAGACATGAATGTCGGCATTCAAGCTTTGGCCTCAATCCCTGTTGGGGCGGCATCGCAGAATGTAGGCGAGGTAGATGTACCCGTCAATTTCGGGGGAGTTACTTTCATTCCCGAAGATTACCTTTACGCCGATAATACTGGTGTTATCTTGTCTCAAGAGCCTTTGGATGTTGAGCTCGACACCGACGAAGAAGATGAGCTTATCGCCGACTAGATGGTAAAGAATCAAAAAACACCGACCTTCAAGGTCGGTGTTTTGTTATGCGGCTTCTGCTAAGAATTGGCGTCGGACTCTCAACGCGTAAAGATAACCCAGAATGCCGCCCAATATATTGCCGAGCGCAATACCTATAAATAGCCCTTCAATATCGTACAAGTAGCTACCCATCCATGCGCAAGGCAAGGTAAAGGCGAATAGGCGCATAAAGCTCCATTGGAATGCTTTGAGCGGCTCATGCAGTGCATTCAGGCCAGACACCAACATCATGACGATCCCCTGAAAACCGTAACTGAACGGTACGACAAGCAAATAGTGCCAAAGCAGATCTTTCACTGCTTGTTCTTGAGAGAAAAGCGCAGCAAGTGGAATACTCAGCGGAACCATCATGACAAAAATCCCAAACTGGAAAAGCAGCGAGAAGCGCATGCTGAGAAATAGCCCAGCGAAGCTACGTTGAGGGTTATTAGCCCCGACATTTTGAGCAATGAATGGTGTTAAGGTAGAGGTGAGCGACATCAAAACAATGATAAGGATAGATTCCACACGCTGGGCTGCACCATAAGCGGCCACTGCCGCGGTGCCGTGACTGGAGAGTAGCATCATCAGAATCGCACCGGACAACGGGTTCATCGCGTTGGAGAGCGCTGCCGGAGTGCCAATTTTTAGGATTTGTCGCCAGTCAGCCCATAGCGTTTTGAAGTGGGGTAAGGCGAGAAGTTTTTCTCTTTTCACCAACACATACAGTGAGCCGATTAAGGCGCCAAACCAGCTTAGGGCACTGGCGATGGCGGCCCCCTGAATCCCAAGCTCTGGAAATGGGCCATAACCAAAAATCAGTAACGGATCGAGCACACCATTGATCAAGCCCGCCAGCATCATGATTTTGGCAGGTGTTTTGGTATCTCCTGTGGCACGAATTGCGCTATTGCCTGCCATGGGGACCACAAGTAATGGAATCGTCAAGTACCAGATGTGCATATACTGGTTTATCAGTGGCAGCAGTTCTTGTTTTGCACCAAGTGCTAGGAACAATGGGTCAATGGTGAAGTAACCTAAGCCAGACGCAAAAGCGACTAAAGTCACCGCTAGCGCGAGTCCATGACTTGAGAAGCGTGCTGCATCTTCGGATTGTCCTTGCCCGAGCAGACGGCCGATATTGGCTGATAGACCGACCCCGATTCCCATCGTGATGCAGTTGACCGCAAAGGTCACCGGGAAAGTGTAGCTGATGGCAGCAAGGGCTTCTGTCCCGAGCAGAGAGATAAAAAAGGTATCTACCAAGTTGAACATCAAAATAGCCACCATGCCGAAAGTCATCGGAATGGTCATTTGACGGAGCACGAGAGGGATGGGACCAGTCAAAAGGCCGTGCTTATCCTGCATTCGAAACCACTACTCTTTGGACGGAAAAGCGTAGGATACTTGATTGATGTGTGAGACACAAAAAAGGCCAGCTTGCGCTGACCTCAATAAGAGTTTTCCTAAAGGAAAAATTACGCTTTCGCTGCTGCCGCTGCTTTAGCAATGGCCGCGAAGCTCTTCGCATCAAGAGATGCTCCGCCCACTAGAGCACCATCGATGTCTGGTTGTGAGAAGTACGCTTCAGCGTTTTCTGGCTTAACAGAACCACCGTATTGGATGATGACTTGCTCAGCGACTGCTGCGCTTTTCTCTGCGATTAGTGCACGGATAGAAGCGTGGATGCGCTGTGCATCTTCAGCAGTAGCTGCTTTACCAGTACCGATAGCCCAGATTGGTTCGTATGCGATGATCGCATCGTTGAGTGCTTCAACACCGTATGCATCGATCACGGCGTTAATTTGACGAGCACAGACTGCTTCTGTTTCACCCGCTTCGTTTTGAGCTTCTGATTCACCGATACAGAAAACAGGCTTCAGGCCGTTCTCTTTGAGGAAAGCAAATTTCTTCGCGATGAACTCATCAGATTCGTTATGGTATTCACGACGCTCAGAGTGGCCGATAATGATGTGAGATGCACCAAAGTCTTTCAGCATTTCTGGAGACATATCGCCAGTGAATGCACCGCTGTTGTTTAGGTCAGTGTTCTGTGCACCTAGGATGATCTTGTTACCGCCTTCTGCGATAACGCGCTCAGCAAGGTCAATGTAAAGCGCTGGTGGAGCTACGGCTACGTCAACACCTTCAACACCTTCAAGTTCCGCGTTAAGGCCAGTTAGCAACTCTTTTACCATTGCTTTGCTGCCGTTAAGTTTCCAGTTACCCATCACTACAGGACGACGCATAGGAATATCTCCCTTTGTATTTAATGTAGAAAGTTCATTAATGTAAAAAATCTTCGTAGGAATATAACAGATTAAACTCATCAAATCATGACTAGTATCATGTCTTGATCGGTTCTGACGCAATGAATAAAGTTGTGACAGCGCATAATTGGTATAAGCTCTGTTGTACTGAGTGATCTGTAAAGCATTATGCTGGTTTTGTACTCGGAAACCGCAGTGGAAATTGGTAATAGTGGCGGAGTATTTTAGTGATTTTTTGAAACTCTCTTACATTTGAGGACTACAATGCCAAATTTAGTAATGGAATACTCTAACTCCGTCGATGAACGCGTGAATGTACAAGGTCTATTGGAGGACCTGCATCAAGTGACGCTTCAATGCGGGCTTTTTGACGTACCTTCCGTGAAATCCCGAGCGCTACGCTGCCACAATTGGCTGATTGGAGAAGATGGCGATAACGTTGACTTTATTCATATTAGTTTTGAACTGCTTGATGGCAGAACAGCGGAGCAAAAGCGCGACCTTTCACGCCAGTTAATGGATGTGTTGCAGGAGCAAGCAAGTCACGTGCATAGTTTAACGGTCAATATCCGAGATATGGATAAAGAGTGTTTTCAAAAAGTGGTCAATTAACATTTTTGATTTTTAGGTAAGTAGTCATGTCGATGAAAGAGCTGTTGTTTTCATTTCAAGGCCGAGTAGGACGTAAAACCTACTGGATATGGAATGTGGTTTATTACGCATTGATCATTGGTTTTGCAACGGGTATGAATGTGCTGTTTCCAAGTATGGCGCACCTGTTACTGCCACTATTTTTGATTGTGGTTCTGGTGCCGGATTTGGCCATTACAGCCAAGCGCTGGCATGATAGAGGCAAGTCCAGTTGGTGGCTACTACTCAATGTCCCATTGGTGGTAGGTCGTATGACGCTACCAACTGGTGATCCAACACAGATGCCGCAGTCTACAATGCTTCAAGCCCTAAGTTCTCTGGTTGCATTGGCGTGTGGCATTTGGATTCTTATTGAGTGTGGTTTTCTCAAAGGCCATCAAGGCAATAACCAGTATGGTCCAGAGCCGAAATAGAGCATCAAAAAGAGCTGGGCTGATGCAATGGCATCAATCTTGCTCCTTGTCTCCGCGTCTCTCTATTCCGTAAACAGGGTCTCGTATTTTACAAATACGGTTTGTGTTTCCCCATAATATAAGGTGCCATCAGATTGAATGGCCACTCTCAACCAGTTGTCCGCTGAGGTGGGTTTAGGTAATCTGATGTACCAGTTCTGCCCTGCTTGGTCGGCTGGCTGCATGTCGATGGGTTGTGCGTTCTGATTTTCGCTACTAACCAAAGAGAGCTTAACCCCTTGAAGAGCATGCGCAGCATGCAGTGACAGTTCAAGACTGTCTTCGGTGAGCCTTTCAGAGCGGAACTTGACTTTAAAGTCCCCGTTTTCCATATCGCATAAACCACTGGTGTAGCGACAGTTTGATTTGCTGGCCAGCTTGTAACTCTGGCCCTCTTTCGCAGCATGAGGTTTTTCGCTGACGGCCATGTCAGTGCCAAAGTAGGCAATAATGGACAGAATCGGGGCAATCAAAAGAGCGACAATAAAGTGCTTATTTTTGAACATCTTGGCTTCCTTGCGACAACATTTCGAAACTACGGTAACTGAATTAAGCGCAATAAAAAAGCCCCGGACGGGTCGTCCCGTGAGGGGCTTTCAATGTTAAGTGTTGATTAGTGGTCTACCGCATCTCCAGCGCCTGCTGGGAAGCGAACATGTTCGACCAAATCCTTCACTTCTTGTGGTGTTTCTGCCGTGACTTTCGATACCGCGAATGCAACTAGGAAGTTGAATAGCGCACCAATGGCACCAAAGGCATTAGGCTCGATACCAAGGAACCAGTTGCTGCCCCAGCTTTCTAGGTATTTCCAGTCCGCGATGAACAGGATACCTTTGTGCTGGAATACGTAAAACAGTGTGATCGTGATACCTGCAATCATGCCAGCAATCGCGCCTTCTTTGTTGATGTTCTTGCTGAAGATACCCATCATCAAGGCTGGGAAGATGGACGAAGCAGCCAGACCGAAGGCCAGTGCCACCGTACCGGCGGCAAAGCCAGGCGGATTGAGTCCTAGATAACCCGCCACAGCAATCGCGACCGCCATGGATATTCGGCTAGCCATCAGTTCTTTCTTCTCAGAGATGTTCGGATTAATCACACCTTTGATTAAGTCATGAGATATCGCCGATGATATTGCGAGCAGCAGACCAGCAGCAGTAGACAGTGCGGCGGCTAAGCCACCAGCAGCCACCAGTGCAATGACCCAGTTAGGTAGCTTGGCAATTTCTGGGTTAGCCAGCACCATGATGTCACGGTCAACTTTTAGCTCATTGGTTTCAGCATTTGATGTGTATTGGATGTTGCCATCACCATTTTTGTCATCAAAGCCAAGTAGACCAGTTTTTTCCCAGTTTTTGAACCAGTCAGGGCGTTCATCGTAAGCCAGATTCTGCCCCGGAGCTGGGTTAACCGTATCCATTAGGTTTAGACGTGCCATGGCTGATACCGCAGGTGCAGTCGTGTATAGAATGGCGATAAAGACGAGAGCCCAACCCGCTGAAGTGCGCGCATCACGCACTTTCGGTACGGTAAAGAATCGGATGATGACGTGTGGCAGACCGGCAGTACCTATCATCAGAGACATGGTATAAACGAACATGTTCAGGGTATCGCCCCGGACTTGGGTGGTATATTCACTGAAGCCGAGTTCGGTCACTACTTGGTCAAGCCGATCGAGTAGATAGACATCTGTTCCGGCCATGGTGCTACCGAGACCAATTTGTGGAATTGGGTTTCCGGTAAGCTGCAGCGAGATAAAGATAGCTGGGATGGTGTACGCAAGAATCAGTACGCAGTATTGAGCAATCTGAGTATAGGTAATACCTTTCATGCCGCCCATCACTGCGTACATAAATACGATACACATACCTATCAGGAGGCCAGTCGAGTAGTCTACTTCAAGGAATCGGCCGAAGGCTACCCCAACCCCTTTCATCTGGCCGATGACGTACGTTACTGATGCAATGATCAGACACACGACCGCAACAATACGTGCAGTATTTGAGTAGAAACGTTCACCAACGAACTCAGGTACCGTGAACTTACCAAACTTACGCAGGTAAGGAGCTAAGAGAAGCGCGAGTAGTACATAACCACCTGTCCACCCCATCAGGAATACGGAACCTCCGTAGCCCATGAAGGCAATAAGGCCTGCCATTGAAATGAAGGAAGCAGCAGACATCCAGTCCGCGGCCGTTGCCATGCCGTTGGCGATTGGGTTAACCCCACCACCTGCTACATAGAACTCTTTAGTTGATCCCGCGCGTGCCCAAATTGCGATACCGATATAAAGGATAAAAGTGGCACCTACAACGAGATAAGTGATTGTTTTCAAATCCATCTAAGCTGCTCCTTATTCGTCCACATCAAATTCGCGATCGATCTGGCGCATCTTCCACGCGTAGTAGAAAATAATGCCTAGAAAGGTATAGATGGAACCTTGTTGTGCAAACCAGAAGCCCAGTTTATAGCCACCTATCTGAAATTGATTAAGCTCGTCGACAAATAGAATGCCGCAGCCAAAAGAAACGACAAACCAGACAACCATTAAGCTGATCATCAGTTTTACATTTTTATCCCAGTAGGCCTTGGCTCGTTCCTGACTTTCAAACGCCATTGCCGCCTCCTTACGATTGATTGTGTTGTTAAGAAAATGTTTCAACATCAACTCTAGCAAGGTAATAGCGAGAACTCTTTTCAACTTTAGTCGTGTAGAGGAAAACAAAAAGCGCCTCAAAATAAGGCGCTTAGGATTTAAATGATAGACTTTTGTGATGTTAATTCGTTGTTAAATTAGCCAAAGGTCTAATGAATTATTGATGACTTTGTAAAATAATTTACCCTAGGTAGAAATCTTTGATACCCAAGAGCAGGTTATTTAGTGCCACTGCTGCAAGGATGAGCCCCATTACACGACTAATTATTGCAGCCCCGACATTGCCGATCCATTTCTGGATATGCGTCGCACCTAATAGCAAGAGCAAAGTGATTAAAAGAACACCTACCATTACTGCAGCGGTGATACCTTGGTCGGCCATAGAATAACGGTGATTATCGGTCAGCATCACGATCGCCATCATTGCACCCGGAGACGCAATCGAGGGGATGGCAAGCGGGTAGACGGCTAAATCGGCCAGATCTGAGTGGCTGACTTCTTCTGATAGCTTAGTTTCCTGTTCAGGTTTAGATTCACCAAAAATCATTGTTAGGGCGAACAGCAAGAGCACCAAGCCACCGGCAGCCTGAAATGCAGGTAGAGGAATCTGCATCGCATCCAGAAGCAACTGACCTGCGATAAGGAAGAACAGAAGCACGCCTGCTGAGATACCTACCGCTTTTAGCGCCACTAGACGGCGTTGTTTGGCAGTGAGGTGTTGAGTTTGTGACAGATAAACTGGAACGGATCCAATTGGATCGATAACGGCCCAGAGAACGACAAATTGAGTGATCAATACGCTAAGCAATGATATGACTCCCAGAGTTAGTGAAACAGAGGGATGAACAAGTCGAACGAATGAACGACTTTGCCTATCTTAGCAGATAAATGATCGAGATAGTGTGAAAAAGAATATTAAGATTCAGATTCTAGCTGCTGAAGTAAAATTACAGCCTGAGTGCGGCTTTTCACACCTAACTTTCTAAAGATAGCTGTCATGTGGGCTTTGATGGTGGCCTCAGAAACATTTAACTCATAAGCAATCTGCTTGTTTAGCAGACCATCGGATAACATTCCGAGTACTTTGTATTGTTGAGGCGTTAAAGTGGCAATTTTATCTGCTAAGTCATTGCAGGCCGCACTGTTGGTGATGGAACCTTCTGGAAAGAAAGGTTCGCCGCTCAAGACCTGATTTAAGGCACTGACCAATTCTCGCATGTCACTTGATTTAGGGATAAAACCAAACGCTCCATGGCTTTTTACTTGCGTCACGACAGACGCTTCTTCACTAGCAGACACGACCACAATCGGCAGGTCTGGATATTCTGCTCTTAGCTGAATCAACCCTGACATGCCGTTGGCGCCGGGCATTTTTAGATCAAGGAGCAGCAGGTCGGGGTCGTCTTCCTTGGCCAAAACGGCCAAAAGTGCATCGAGGGAATCCGCTTCTAATAAATTGGCACCACTAATCGCCATATGCACGGACTGAAACAGCGCATTGCGAAACAAAGGGTGATCGTCGGCGATGATAATGGTGTAGGTCGAATCCATGACGTTTACTGCTATAAAAGTTTGCTTAAAAGAATTATTGTCACCTTTGAGAGTATGAACAATATTCATAGCCTAAAAGTCTGAACTGTATCGGGTTTTATCGCCAAATTGCTTTTAACCGCTCAAGAGGCAAAAACGCCAGTCATCAGACTGGCGTTGAGTAAAATGAGATAGCCCCTACAAGCGATGGGCGCTAAGGTGTTGTAAAAACGGTTCTGCCTGCATAAATCCGGTGATTCTGGCGTTGGAGACATGTTGGCCGCTGGCATCCCAAAATTCGATTGTCGGTAGACCGAGTACATTCATCTGTTTTAGCAGTTGAATATCTTGCGGTAGATTCTTGGTGACATCGGCTTGCAACAGTACAAAATTGCGCAATTTTGCTTCCACATCAGGCTGGTGGAAGGTGTATTTTTCGAACTCCTTACATGCCACACACCAGTCAGCATAGAAATCGAGCATCACAGGTTTGCCCGCTCGCTGCGCTTGTTCTAACTGTGTGTTGAGTTCTGCCACTGTGTTGATGCGTGTAAACTCAATACTAGGCTGTACTTGCTGTGTATGATGACCAAACCAGTAATTCAACGCTGGCTGCGCAGAGGCAAATAAGCCGAGCACAGCAATGATACCGATGGCACTTTGTTTCCAGCCGCCAAATGGTAGTGAATTTTTGACGTGGTATAGCCAGCCAAAAGCAGCTAGCCCCAGCGCTGACCATAATCCAGTCGCCCATGTTTCTGGCAAGATGCGCTCAAGTAAGAAGATTGGCGCGGCAAGTAAAATAAAACCAAACAGGGTTTTTACTCTGTCCATCCAGTTCCCCGCTTTTGGCAGTAGTTTGTTACCAAACACCGCGACCAACATCAGCGGAATGCCCATGCCCAGCGCTAGAGCATACAAGGCTACTCCGCCAGTGAGTAAGTCACCGCTTTGTGCGACGTATAGTAGCGCGCCTGAAAGTGGCGCTGTGGTACAAGGCGAACAGACTAATCCTGAAATTGCCCCCATGGCGAATACGCCCAGTGAGTTGCCACCTTGTTGTTTGTTGCTCAAGTTATTTAGCCACGTCTGTACAGCACTTGGCAGTTGAATGGTGTAGGCTCCAAACATCGACAGCGCTAAGGCGACAAACATGACGCTTAAACCAATCAGGACGTAAGGATGTTGCATGGCAGCTTGAAACTGCATACCCGCGGAGGCGACAACCAACCCTAATAAGGTATAGGTGAGGGCCATCCCTTGAACGTAAATAAACGCTAGGCCTAATGCTCGGCCGTGGCTCAGTTTGCCGCTGCCAAGTACAATACTGGTCAAAATTGGATACATCGGCAGTACGCATGGTGTAAATGCAAGGCCGACACCCAGCGCCAAAAACAGTAATGGTGTCCACCAGCTATCACTTAAGCTCGATGCTAGGCTCGATTCCTGAGAAACCGGCTGTGACGGCTTGGGTTGAGCATCTGTCGGTGCAGAATTTGTGCTGACTGTTGGTGCCGATTTGTCACTAGCGCTGGATTGAAAATGGGTTAAGTCAACCACGCGAGTCTCTGGTGGGTAACAAAAGCCTGCTTTGGCGCAGCCTTGATACTGGACAATCAGACGCGCGCCATCCTGATAATCGGCCAAAGGCACTTCGACAAACAGGGGCGTCGTATAGATGTTGACCTCACCGAAAAACTCGTCTTGGTAGGGCTGACCATCTTCCATTTTCAGCTTGCCAACGTTGACTTGTTCACCACTGACCGATAAACGGTGCTGGTAGAGGTAGTAATCCTGTTTGACTTGCCAGTCGAGGAAAACCCTATCGCCTTGTTGATAGGCGTTAAATGGAAAAGCTTGATCGACAGGGACAAAAGTATTGGTCTGATTTCCGAAGCTTGGTGCAGAGTTAGACTGCTCAAAAAGCGCCAAGGCAGGAGCAGATGCTACAGTCAGGCATAATAGGATCAGTGAAAAGACGGCACGCATAGAAAAGTCACTTGAGTTAAATTTTCATCATTTTAACTTAATCAGACAGGGGAAAGGGGGAATAAGTTTCACACTCCGACAAATATCGCTAATTCAAAAGCTTAAGTCAGGCCGATGCCTGACTTAAGTATCGATAACATCGGAAAGATTTAGGCCACGCCGAGTCGGGTACGTACCACTCTTTCGCAGGCATCAATATGAGCGATGTCTTTTGGTATCACTAAGACGGTGTCGTTACCCCCTACGGTACCAAGAATTTCAGTGTGTGGGTCGATGTCGACTAATCTTGCGACGAGCTGAGCACTGCCAGGGTGAGTTTTAACCACCACCATCGCCTGATTATGGGTAATGAATTCAATTTGTGAAGAAATTGACGATTCAACACGTACAGGTGCGGTTTCAACGGTGATGCAATACACCTTTTTACCACAGGCATTCTGAACCTTAACCACCCCAAGCTGAGACAGTAGACGCGAGACAGTCGATTGGCTGATACCATCAAAGCCGATATCAACCAGTGCTTCGCGTAACTCATTTTGAGTGGTAAAGCTCTGTTGTTGAAGCAGGCGTTTACAGGCTGCAGTCAGGGTTTTGTCTTCAGCGTAATTCACTGAAACTAGATTGAGAGTTTCACTCATGCGAACTCCTTAAAACATGACGTAGAGATAACTCTTCCTTGCGACCTTCAGCACTTCTTTCCTTAGTAGTGCCTCAGACATTGAGCTGTCACTTCTTTGGTGACTTAAGATGTTTATTCAGAGTATCTTACCACCAAATAAAGTGTGGCTTTTTGAAAGGGATCACCAATTAATAACTATTAATTTGCGATTCTATTGGTTGATAATTCTGTTGTGTGTGGATATTTATTCTGAGATAGGAATAAATATCCACAATGCTTTTATAGAGCGGCTATCAGGGCTGATTAGCGGGCTTCTGCCATGATTTCGCGTGAGAATACCTTTTCACAGTAATGACATTTGAGCTGAACGTGATGCTGTTTCTGCTGCACTTTAAAGTGGCTTTCGACAGGTTCCCCGTGCGAAATACAATTGCTGTTTGGACACTCAAAGACACTATGAATATGTTCTGGAAGCGCTAAAGTGAGTTTATTGACCACCTGATATTCTTCAATCTGGTTCACAGTGGCTTTCGGCGCATATAAAGCCAATCGGTTGGCCTGCTCTTTGGTCAAATAAACATTTTCAATCTTGATAAGGTCTTTCTCACCGAGAGCTGAAGAAGGTAAGTTGAGACCTATGGTAATGCGTTGATTGGTCTTGTGCATTTTAAATAGTTTGAGCACTTTAATGCCGACGTTAGCAGGAATATGGTCAATCACGCTACCGTTACGAATGGCTTCTACTTGTAGTTGAGTTTCTTTCACCATGATCATTCTCCTGCAATTAAAGGGTTTCACTTAGAACAAGGGCAAGTAAGGCTTCTCGCGCATAGACACCGTTTTCAGCCTGCTCAAAGTAGTAAGCGTGTGGTGTTTTATCGACGTCTGTTGTGATTTCATCGACGCGTGGCAATGGGTGAAGAACCCTAAGATTTTCACGAGCCTCTTTTAGCGTATCGGCGGTGAGAATGAACGCTGACTTGATATGAGCGTATTCAGACTCATCAAAGCGCTCTTTTTGCACGCGCGTCATATACAGGATATCAAGCTCCGGTACGACGTCTTCAATGTTGTTGTGCATACTGAATTGGATGTCTGCTTCTTCGAGTTCTTCACAGATGTAATCGGGCATCGCCAATGCTTCAGGAGCGATAAAGAAGAAGCGAACATTGTTGAACTTGGCCAGTGCTTGAGTCAGAGAGTGGACAGTACGACCGTATTTAAGGTCACCGACAAACGCGACATTGAGGTTGTCGAGCGTGCCCTGGGTTTCGTAGATAGAAAATAAGTCCAGCAGAGTCTGAGTTGGATGCTGATTCGCGCCATCACCGCCGTTAACCACGGGGACGCCGTTAGAAAACTCGGATGCTAGGCGTGCTGCGCCTTCTTGTGGGTGGCGCATCACAAAGGCGTCGACATAAGAAGCAATCACTTGTACAGAATCGGCCAGTGTCTCCCCCTTTTTCGCCAGTGACGTGTTGCCACCATTGTCGAAGCCAATGATTGTGCCGCCAAGACGCTGCACAGCCGTTTCAAATGACAGCCTGGTGCGCGTGGAAGGTTCAAAGAAGCAACTTGCCACCACTTTGTTTTTAAGCAGTGTCGGGTCTGGCTCGGCTTTGAGCCTAGCTGCGGTGTCGACGATAAGCTCTAGCTCGTTACGGCTGAGCTCAGGAATGGAGATAATGTGCTTGTTAAATAACGAATGCGCCATCGCAATGTTTCCTCGTCTCAATGGGTGAGTTTGTCCAACCGATGTGGATTGTTAATCCATGGGTTGATGTAAATTTCAGACAAAAAAAAGCCCCCTAAATAGGAGGCTTGAAAAGGATCGATAGAACGAAATGAAACCACACATGTCCCTGAGTCAGGGTATAAGTTAAGCCAACATTGAGTGGTTGCTGACAGGTTCATTTTGATCCTCCGAAGACAAATTGCGGAGGATTATACGGACAAAAAAAGCCAACGCAAGCGTTTGCTTAAAGTATTCATAAATTGGATTTTTATGCGTATTTCGCCTATTTTGGCAACACGTTTGCAGCGGTTATGTCCTCTTGGATTGAGGGAGATGATGAGCTCGTGAGTATGAAAAAAAATGCGGGCTTTATTCGGCATGTTTTTGATACATGATGAACGCCACCCGCATTTCCCTGCAAACAATACCCAGTCTAATTTGAGTATGATTACTTTTATTCGATGATATTAGTCGCCTAGTGTTGCGACCATCACCGCTTTGATGGTGTGCATACGGTTTTCAGCTTCGTCGAACACAATAGAGTAGTCAGATTCAACCACTTCATCAGTCACCTCACAGCCGTTTTTCAGCATTGGGTACTCTTCAGCAAGCTGCTTACCTACCGTGGTATCTTCGCCGTGGAAGGCAGGTAGGCAGTGCATGAATTTCACATGAGGATTACCTGTTGCTTTGATCATGTCCATGTTGACTTGGTAAGGCAGCATGAGGTTGATACGTTCTGCCCAGGCTTCTTTTGCTTCGCCCATCGATACCCACACATCCGTGTACAGGTAATCACAACCTTGAACGCCTTCTTGAACCTCTTCAGTCAGGGTAATTTTTGCACCGGTTGTTGCAGCGATCTCACGGCACTGTGCCACAAGGGCTTCTTCTGGCCAGAACTGCTTAGGCGCGACGAGACGAATATCCATGCCCATCTTAGCGGCGCCAACCATCAGAGAGTTGCCCATGTTGTTGCGTGCATCGCCTAGGTAGGCAAACTTCATTTCGTGTAGCTGTTTGCCACGGCCATGTTCCATCATAGTTAGGAAGTCAGCGAGAATTTGCGTCGGGTGGAACTCATCGGTCAAACCATTCCATACCGGTACACCCGCGTAAGCGCCCAGCTCTTCGACAATTTCCTGACCAAATCCACGGTACTCGATACCATCGTACATTCGGCCTAAAACGCGAGCGGTATCTTTCATCGATTCTTTGTGACCAATCTGAGAGCCTGTTGGACCTAAGTAAGAAACTTGAGCGCCTTGGTCAAAAGCCGCAACTTCAAAGGCACAGCGGGTACGAGTCGATGTTTTCTCGAAGATCAGAGCGATGTTTTTGCCTTTCAGGCGAGGTTGCTCATAGCCGTTGTATTTCGCTTTTTTTAACTCGACGGATAGGTCCAACATGTGTTGAATTTCACGTGGAGTAAAGTCTAATAGTTTTAGGAAGTTACGGTTACGTAGATTGAAAGCCATGATGTTTTCCTTCTTATCGATGTGCACTTTCTCGTTGCAGGGAAAGAGGTAAGAAAGTGCAGTAATGAACTTGAGTGAATGTTTTATCGCAGCCCTAGCGTAAGATAGAGCTGATTGGTATTAGCCCTGAGTAATATTGGTGCCTGCCGTACCTTGAAGAATGCGCAAACCATCTTCCAGTGCGCCGATACCGACCACTTTGCCGCCTTGTTGGACGAACTCGCATGATGCTTCTATTTTTGGTCCCATTGAGCCAGCATCAAATTGGTACTGCGCTAATTCAGTGGGGTGAGTGCTGCGCAGCGCCTGTTGGGTAGGTTTGCCCCAATCGAGGTAAACCGCGTCTGCATCAGTAAGGATGAGTAAAGCATCAGCGTTTAGCTGCTTGGCAAGGAATGCTGCGGACATGTCCTTATCAATCACTGCTTCAACACCAACCAGTTTGCCATTCTCTTTTTTGACTGGGATGCCGCCACCGCCAGTACAAATCACTAAGTGGCCTTCATCGATGAGCTTAGTGATGGCTTCATTTTCGACGATGCCTGTTGGCTGTGGGCTAGGTACAACGCGGCGGAAGTGCTGACCGTCAGGTTTGATGGTCCAATGGTACTTCTCTGCTAGTTCGCGTGCTTCTGCTTCTTGGTAGATCGGGCCGATAGGTTTAGTTGGATTGTCAAATGCAGGGTCATTTGGGTCCACTGTCATCTGCGTTAACATGCAAGTCGCGTTGACGTTCGGCATTTGGTTTTTGAACTCTTGCATCAGCATGTAACCAATCATGCCTTGCGTTTCACTGCCCAGAACATCCAGTGGATATGGTGCTACCTTCTTGTATTCCAAGCCTTGTAGAGCCAGCAAACCGACCTGTGGGCCATTGCCATGCACCAGCACGACATTGTATTGCTCGGCAATTTCCGCAATAGCTTTGACGGCAATTTCGATGTTCTGACGTTGCACTTCGGCCTCTAGCGGTTCACCGCGGCGAAGTAGGGCGTTTCCACCAAGTGCGACAACTACAGTTTGTTTTGTCATTGCTTTAATCTCTCTGCTGAGGGCGAGAGCTAAGTCGCTCTCGCCAACTTAACCGTTACTTAAATACCATCACGTTCGATTGGGCAGCTCATGCAGCGTGCACCGCCGCGGCCACGACCTAGCTCATCGCCAGGAATTGGCAGTACTGTGATGCCCGCTTTGTCGTATTTCTCGTTGGTGTAGGTATTGCCTTCGTATCCGATCACGACACCAGGCTTGACGGTAAGAACGTTGTTCGCATCGTTCCACTGTTCACGTTCCGCGTTGAAGTTGTCACCGCCCGTGGTGATAAGGTTGAGCTGGTCGACGCCAAGCGCTTTTTCGATAGCCGTCACGAAGTAACCTTCTTCTTTGACATTCACAGCGCCAGACGCATCGCCAGTCAGGCTCCAGCACTTGACATCTTTGCGCATCACCTCTGGGTAAACAGAGAAGGTATCTTCACGCATATGAGTCATCACAGTGTCTAAGTGCATGCAGGAACGATGTTTCGGTAATTCCATGGCAATCACTTGCTTCGCTTGACCATGTTTGAATAGGCCAGACGCTAAATGTTCAACACCTTGAGCGGTTGTGCGCTCAGACATACCAATCAGCACAGCGTCTTTACCAATGACTAAGACATCACCACCTTCAATGGTCGAGTTGTCGTAGATTTTCTCTTCATCGCCGAAGTACTTGATAAAGTCCTGACCAGCAAAACTTGGATGCCAGCGGTAGATAGCGCGAACATGGTTGGTTTCACGTTGACGAGCGGGTTTCGCCATTGGGTTGATAGAGACACCGCCATAGACCCAACACGAAGTGTCACGGGTGAACAAGTGGTTGGGTAATGGTTCAATGATGAAATCGGTTGGTGCGTGAAGCCCCTGCATCATTGAAGAGGATGTGATTGGCATTTCAGCGTAAGAAAGACCACCGGTAAGAATCTTAGCTAGCTCAACATTGGGTAGGTCGCCTAAGTAGCAACGAACGTCATTGGCAAAAGTTTTACCTAAACGGTAATCCGATACCTGACGGCTTAACAGCCAGTCTTTGGCTTCTGAGACAGCCAGTGTATCTGCCAACAAGTCGGTAAGTAGTAAGACTTCCACACCTTGTTCGCGCAAAGTTTGAGTGAACACATCGTGCTCTTTGCCTGCACGCTCGACGGCAAGTACGTCATCAAATAGCAGATCGTGGCAGTTGGAAGGCGTCAGGTGAGTCAGTGCTCGTCTTGGGCGATGCACCAGCACGCGACGTAATTGACCGATTTCAGAACCTACGTATAACTTACTCATGATCGTATCTCTCTTATATTTATAATTAGTTTTAAAACTTAAAAACTAATATTTAATTTGTAGGGAATAGAAGAGCGAATTTATTTATTCACTTATTTTGTTTCTGAAATTCATATTACGCTTGTCTGGAGAGGAATCTTAGAGATCAATCACAGTTCGTTTTTTACGTCTAAAGCCTGTATTTTAAAGGGTTTTAACAATATCTATGCAGTTGTTATTGGTATGTGAACTCTCTATTTAACCATTTGAGAGGGAAGTTTATGCATAAGTTGAGGTTTAATATCTGATTAATATCCTTATAAAGGAATAATATGCAAATTTAAATTACTTACGACGGGTATTTTAGATTGGAATTATGCACTCTAACTTTCTAGTTAATTGCTTTCGATTATTGAGCTAAGCGTTTTATAACAAAATATTTGGTGATAAATGTTGCTTTGATCACATTGGATATTTAAAAAATGCCAAACACTAAAATAAGTTAGATTAATAAAGTTAATTAACTATGATAGTTTTTCTTATTATTAAACATCGAGAAATATAGATTTATTGAATGGTGTTGTTTGAATTGGTCATTCCATAGAGCGACGAAGGAGAGAGTAGGGAATCTCTAAAGTAACGCTGCTTGCTTCCAGAGATCCCCAACTCGTTCGTGTCTCACTCTTGAGGATGACAGTGTTGTAGTGAAGAGGAGTTTTGTTAGTCATTCCATAGAGAGGCGAAGGAACGAGTAGGGAATCTCTAGACGGTTTTTACTTAGCCTAGAAGCAAGAAAAGCCGCACTAAGGCGGCTTTGAGAGCCCACGTCCTGTGAGCGAGTGTAAGGCAAATAGTCAGTTAGATAAGCGCACCAATACTGATCATCACAACACAGAATAGCGTCAGAATGGCTAGCAATGGTGCCACCCATTTCACCCAGCGCACATAAGGCACACGGGCAATGGCAAGGCCGCCCATAACGACTGCCGAAGTGGGGGTAATGAGGTTAACCAACCCAGAGGCAGATTGATAAGCCGTGATGACTAGATCACGTCCGACACCAGCAAAGTCTGCGAGTGGGGCCATAATTGGCATGGTGAGTACCGCCAGACCAGAGGTTGAAGGTACAAGGAAAGATAGCAATATCTCAAGGAAGAACATGACGTTAATGAACACGACCGAAGACAGACCCGTCACCATCTGTTCCGCTGAGTACAAGATGGTGTCAGTGATCATACCGCGGTCCATGACCACCACAATCCCGCGCG
Source organism: Vibrio sp. T11.5 (assembly GCF_027587155.1). Classification (NCBI taxonomy): domain Bacteria; kingdom Pseudomonadati; phylum Pseudomonadota; class Gammaproteobacteria; order Vibrionales; family Vibrionaceae; genus Vibrio; species Vibrio sp. T11.5. Next base: position 1,224 of record NZ_JAPPTP010000029.1, on the reverse strand, counting down.
CAATACCAATGATCAGCGCTACGCCGAGTAGGTCACGAGCGCCATCGATAAAGCTGTTAGTAAATTCTTCTTCGCTCATACGTGCGACGAGTCCAACTAAAATCGTTGCTGCTAAGAACATGGCTGAAATTTCCGCCATCCACCAGCCCGCGACAGAAACACCGTAGATCATCACACCGAATGAAGCGCCGAAGATGGTTAAAATCACTTTACGTGTAGTAGTGAACTCAAGAGATTCGCCAGTTTGATTACCAAGGAAATACGCTTTGTTTTCTTCGTATTTATCGTAAACAATTGACTTGCTTTGGTCTTCTCGCACCATCCGCGCGTAGCGCATGACGTAGGCAACACAGATGATCCAGCCGATCACTAGCATTAAGACACGTAGCATGATGCCATCAGTAAACGGAATGCCAGAAGCGTTAGCGGCAATCACGGTAGCAAAAGGGTTGATAGTGGAACCTAAAACACCAATGCCAGCACCAAGTAACACAGTTGCAGCGGCAACCAATGGGTCAAAACGAGCCGCCATCATCACTGGTACCAACAGAGTGTAGAATGGCAAGGATTCTTCGGCCATGCCGTAGACGGTTCCTCCGGCAGCAAACAGAGCCATCAGGATAGGAATCATCATCTCTTCTCGGCCTTGGAGACGCTGTGTTACACGTTCAATCCCAGCGTCTATAGCGCCTGTTTTGGTCACCAGCCCGAGGAAGCCACCAATCACAAGGATGAACAGAGATACGTCAATCGCAGCGGCTTCATAGCTATTATGGTCATAGAAGCCGTCAATCGGTGCCAGAAGCACGTCAATAACGCCTTGAGGGTTACCCTCCACAGATTGGTAAGTGCCTGTGACAGGGACTTCTCGCCCCAACTCTTCATTCATTGCTCGATCATACTGACCAGCAGGAACAATCCAGGTCAGCAGTGCAACCAGTGCAATCAAAATAAACAGAATCGTGTAGGCTGAAGGGAACTTAAAATTGGCAAAAAAGCCGCCTTTTTTTTCTTCAGTAGGTACAGTTTGGGTGGTCATAGTGATCTCCTTACTCTTACCTGTTGAATAACAAATAAAAGTTAATCAGCGACTAGAGTTACAAATATAAAACTCACAAATACTAAGTTATTGGAAACATGATAATTATTTTTAGCTGTTTACAAACAGCTCTTAGAATCCATTTTAATTATTGATAGACTTTCTAACTTTGTTGATCTTCACAA
>NZ_JAPPTP010000028.1:0-53669 GCF_027587155.1 Vibrio sp. T11.5 | reverse complement strand
TGACGTTATATGTAATTAATGCTAATTAAAGTAGTATATTACTCTTCACGGCTAACACTTTTCCAAGGCATGTTTTCCTCCAAAATCTGTGTTGACCCCAGCCCCTTGAGCTTACACGTACTGAAATCACTACACCTGAACAGGTATGGTTGTGTTTTATTGTTAGCCAGTCACAAAACCGCTCACTGGCAATCAATACCGAGGTGATCAAGGCCAATTCCATTTTGTTGGCTTCGATGTCTCACTGAGTAAGAATTTGCCAGATGCCTTGAAGTTTGAAGAGAAGGAAACGCTTGTTGGATAAAAATCACTCTGATAGAGTGAAGATAAGAACACAAAAACAGTACAACCAATGGCCTATATTTTTGTAACAAATATCATGATGAACATGCCTTCTCAGCGAATGCTGGGAGGGATGGGCTGCGTGTTCTAAATTAACTATTCACTGCATCACCATTCCTGAACATATTGTTGGAAAGGTGGTGCAACTAAGCCGAAATCGAGATCTCTTTCCGACTATTGCAATGGAATCAAAGGAGATTATACGATGAGCTTAAAGCAATCAATTGCCACTAAACCCTCACTATTACCTAAGCAATGTTTTATCACTACTCCTATTTTTTATGCCAATGGCGAGCCACATTTAGGGCATGCGTACTCCGGCATTATCGCTGACATATTTCACCGATTTTCTTTGCTCTTGGGATCGGAAAGTAGGTTAATCACGGGAACGGATGAACATGGGCAGAAAATTGCGCAGACCGCTTTATCCCGACAGCAATCGACACAAGAATTTGTAGACGCAACCTCGAAGACTTTTCAGGCCTTATGGCCGCAGTTGGCAATAGAACCCAATGTGTTTATCCGTACAACAGCAGAAGACCACCAAGCACATATTCAGGATATATGGACAACCTTAGAAAGCCAGAACGATATTTACCTTGGGCAATATTCGGGTGAGTATTGCGTAGCATGTGAACAATATTATCCACCACGAGAGCTCGTCGATAATCGCCTCTGTCCAGTACACAAACAACCCGTCGTTCAGGTCGAAGAACAAACTTATTTATTTCGCTTAGATAAGTACCGCATAGCTTTAATAGAGTACTATCAAACACATCCAAACGTGATTGCGCCGCAACACTTTCAGAACACAATCATAGAGCAATTGAAGTCAGCGCCGCTGGCTGATTTATCAATTTCTCGAATCAACAACAAGTGGGGTATTCAGGTTCCAAGCCATCATCAGCATACTGTATACGTTTGGATTGATGCCTTATTTAGTTACATTACCGCTATACAACGTACAGGTGCGCAAAAGGCTGACATAGCCAATACTCAACACATTCTTGGTAAGGACATTCTGCTTTTCCATGCAGTGTACTGGCCCGCTTTTCTATTGGCTTTAAATCTCCCTCTACCGAAAAAGCTCATTGTGCATGGGTGGTGGACCATTGACGGTGAAAAGATTTCTAAGTCCAACCCTGAGACCACAGTCAACCCTAGTGTCTTTGCAAAGCAGCTAACCACCGATGGACTACGTTATGCTCTGGTACGTCAAAAACCGCTTTATCGAGATGGTAACGTCGTCTTGGATGAATTCGCCGAGCTCATCAACGCAGATTTACTCAACACTCTGGCTAATTTGGTAAAACGGAATCACACTTTAATTGCTAAAGTGTTCGCTGGAAAAATAACTCTCGAAGAGGTCGGTCAACTGGACCTAGAGTGTGCGACATTCGTAGACCAGTTAACACCATGCCTGAAGGACATAGTTAATGCTTATCAAGATGGCGATCTCCACCAAGTAACCAAAGTTATTCTAGCGCTACTAGCGGAGTTGAACGGTTTTTTCCACCATCGTGCCCCGTGGCTTGTCCGCAAAGGGCAACCAGCGCATAAATCGAAGCAGACCTGTTTAGTGGTCACCAACTTTATACGCGAGTTAGCATGGTTATCGTCACCTATAATCCCCAAACTGAGCCAACGAATTATCGCTGAGTTGGGTGAGCAGCCATGCTCGGTATTGAGGCAGGGGAGGTTGGTTTTTGAAGGAGTAGCCGTTAAATCTGCGAATAGCCACTGGCAGCGAGTTGAGATTGCTTAATTATTTATTAATTGCCCGATAACAAAGGGCAATTCTTTTATAGTTCAATAAATAGCTCGGAGTCTTGCTTAATAAAAATGCCATAAATTTATATAATCGACAGCCATAAAGATGATTAATAATATGAAATTTTTTTCGTTTGTTTTTATTTTAATGTGCATTAAACACAATTCGATAAATTTAAACATTATTTATCGGATTAAATTTAAGTTTCAATTGGAATACATGTTTCGGTTAAGTACCATGCAGATTAAGGGGTTGTCTTGGCTTAGATAAAGTTGTTGGAACAAAATGCCAGTCTATTCAAACACAATGCCTATCAGATTAGTTACTTTGCTTAGTGTGTGAAGAATATCGAATAGATATAATAAACGTTTAAATTTGTAACAAATATTTAGAACGGGAATAAACAGTGGAAGAAAGACGTCAGTTATTACGTAAAGGATTGAAAGCAGCCATATTTGGTATACCGCTGCTAGCAATAGGCTTAACAATTAATAGTTCAGTTCTGATGACCGATGCTGGTTATAGTTATGTGCATCAGAACAACCTCACCGGTGAGTTGGATGTGTTCACTGAGCCTGGTATTCATTTTCGGATGCCGTTTCTATCCAAAATCACCAGATACGACCAATTGGTCACGGTGTCATTTGGTAACAACAAAGGCGAAGACTTTTATCAACGTCTTGATTCGGTTCAGGTTCGCTTCGCTGATACCTATATCGGTGAGATACCCGTTACCTTCCGTTTTAAGCTCAGCAATGATCCTGAATCTGTCAAAAAAATGCACCGAGAGTTTCGCAACAACAACAATCTGATTGATGCACTGTTGGTAAAAAATGCGCGTAACGTGACTGTGATTACGGCCACTCAATATACGGGTGAAGAGTTTTTCCAAGGCGGTTTAAACCAGTTCAAATCTAAATTGGGTGACCAGCTACGTGAAGGTATTTACTTGACTGAACGTCGTCAGGTAGAAGTAGAACAGTTAGATCTTGCTCCTGTTGGCATCGATCAGTCAAACGCGAACCAACTGCAACGGACTAACCAACTGGTTTGGAAGACGGTGCCTGTCTCCGATGATACGGGTCGCCCAATCCGTCAGGATAACCCATTACAACAATATGGTATCCAAGTGACGCAGGTGACTATCGGTGATCCGCAGCCTGAAAAGCAACTTGATCAACTACTGGCAGACAAAAAGCGCTTAGTTGCCGATCGCATCCGTGCTATTCAGGAACAAGAAACCTCGAAGGCGCAAGCAGAGACCGAGCAGTTGCGTAAAGAGATCCAGCGTACTCGTGAAGTCCAAGATGCTCAGCGTCGTAAAGAGCTTGCGATCATCGCACAGCAAAAAGAGGTTGAAGTGGCGAGGCAGATTGCAGAGCGTGAAATTGTTGAAGTAGAGAAAACCAAGCGACTCGCTGAGGTAGAAAAAGAGAAGGAGCTAGCAATAGCAGAAGCTAACCTAGCGATTCAAAAAGCCAATGCGTTGTCTGCAGAATTTGAAGCGAAAGCCATTCGTGAAAAAGGTCGTGCAGAAGCGGACGTGCTAAAAGCAAAATACTCAGCACTGGGTGCAAACCGAGAAGTCTACTTAGCAGAGTTGAACCGCGATGTGGCCAATTCTCTGTACAAGAATTTGCAAAACTTCCAAGTGCAGATGCCACAAAACTACATCGGCGGTGGTGCAGAAGCTGGCCTGAAAACCAACCTTGATGTGATTACTGGATTTGGTGCTCTTGGCTTAATGGAACAAACCAAAAAAGTCGCACAACAATAAGGCGGTATGAGCTTAACGCTCTGAATGCCGTTTCAAAACAATCGAAAGGCTGATACTTGGTATCAGCCTTTTTTAGCTCACAAGTTTTTCTTTAACCATTTAATCGTATGATCACGCATATGGTTAGAAAAGTAATGCGATTCATCAGCTAATTTGAACTCAATTTCAGTATTATTGTTAGCGTACCTAGTTTTCAATTTTTCATAAAAATTCTGAGCGAAGTTGGCAGGAACCCAATCATCTTTCGCGCCATTTATGATTAACATAGGGCGATGTTCATTTTCTATGAGGTACAAACAAGGATCAATGTCTGCCATATACTGGATAGCTAGCTTCTCATCATCACCAAGGGGCTTTTTAACGGAATCGGTTTCTAAGGCAAATTTTTCCAAACCGACAAAATCAGGAGATCCAAGAACGGGCACTGCAACTTTAATCCGTTTGTTTTGGGCCAAAGAATAAAAGGTGGACATTGCCCCCATAGAGATCCCCACAACCGCAATCCTTGAGGGATCAATCCGACTATCTTCTTGATAGTGTTCAATGAGGGTATGGATATCATCTGAATTCTGCTTGATCACACCCACCATTCTTTTACTAAAGTCCGAATGAGTAGTCACGTTTTGAGCATTACCATCATCTCTTTCGCCGTGTTTATCCGCATCGAAACAGATAACAGAGTAACCCTGTAGGGCTAAGTTTAAAGCCAGATTAGAACCCTCATATTTGTCGTTATTCCACCCATGACAGATGATGACCAAAGGATTATTTACCGACTCCTTTTGAGCGTAAAGAAGATATACAATCTCACCTATATGACTTTTTTCGACTAGAACATCTTGCATTAAAGTTCCTTCTATCTAGACCAGTCGTTTCTAAACATGATTAACCATCAGACTGCAGAAAATCGCTAACCGCCTTTATCTAGACCGCTGGCATCAGAATGGACACCATTGCAGCAACCACGTTCTAGCTCTTGGATATTGTCTGCTCTTAACTACAATGAAAGCGATGGCATCAGTACTCTAGTTACAAATTAGCCTGACGACAATGATCTTTTTCATGGTGCGCAATGCTGCTAAAAGATCAAATTTGATCAAGCAATTTATTGAATTGTAAAGGCTATATCCATACATAAAATGTGATTTATTGCTCAAAAACACTTCATGTCATTGCGCAATCTATGTAATTTGCTATCATTTTTGAGAAAAAAGGTTTAATTGGTCATTTTTTGCTGGTTTTTAGAGAGAAACTTAGGAAACAGTAGTGGATACAAACATATCTCAGTTACGCAAAGATTTTTACGCTCAAATAAGTGCGCTGCAAGCTTATTCTTTGCCACAAACTAAACCCACACTCTCTCTATTGACTGAGGAAGAGCTTGAAGTGCTTGAGGCACTTTGGATAGAGCTCTCCATGTGGAAGAAAAAACATAACCACTAGTCTTACTATTCGTCTATTTTCATAATCGACCTCGCGAATGCAATTCGACGAGGTTTTTTATTGTCTCAAAATTAAAATGTTATATTATAACAAAAAGGTGATCTGACCATTGATTTATAGACTATCAGTCCCCATAGTTAGTCACATAAGAGATTTCTAAAATGATAGAAATAGAAGATAGTAAGATTCAAGTGAGTAGGGATATGGCGCAAGTTAGAGCCAGAGTAGATTTTAAAGTCGGTAAAAACAGTGATATAGAAGCAGAGCTTCTCTCTTTCAAAGGACTCAAGACCGACAAAGAGCATGTAGCGGTTATTTTCAAACAAGCCGATAAGACTCAGTCCAGCCCCTTAGTTCGCTTACACTCAGAATGCCTGACAGGCGATGTGTTCCACTCTTCGCGATGTGATTGTGGTGAGCAACTAGATGAAACCATTAACAAAATGGCTCAATCCGGTGGCATTATTCTGTATTTGCGTCAGGAAGGTCGAGGCATCGGCCTGTATAATAAGATTGATGCATACAAGCTGCAAAGCGAAGGGATGAACACTTATGAAGCGAATAATCATCTTGGTTTTGGCGATGATCTGCGTGACTTCACTGAAGCGGCGCAGATGCTCAAGGCGTTAAACGTCGATAAAATTCGTTTGATTACCAACAACCCGAAAAAAATTCGTGAATTGAAAGCGCATGGTGTTGAAATTGAAGATACTGTCAATACCTCGGCACATATTAAAGACGGAAACGAAGGCTACCTGCAAGCTAAGGTATCTCACGGTAAGCACGACCTTAAGCTGTAACCTGTTGAATAATCTATTTTGATAAAAGCCTCACTTTCGTGAGGCTTTTTTGTATATCTCTTGCAAAAAAAATGTAAGTTTGTATTATTTGCGGCTATGAGTGCAAATGAGAATAATTAGCACTTATGATGCAGAATAATTATTAAGCTCAACAAGGATGCTTTTCAATGAATGTAAAATCACTTTTAGCGTGCTCGGTAGCAACTTCGTTTGCTATTGCGAGCAGCTCTGCGTTTGCTGTAAACGTGACAAAGGAGCAAGTCGTCGAGCACTACGCGGATGTAGCTCACGCTGTATTTGCTGATGCCCTAACGACAGCTAAGACACTAGACCAATCTATCGAATCTTTCCTTGCCGCTCCTTCCGCTGCGAAACTTGCTGAAGTAAAACAAGCTTGGATCGACTCTCGCGTACCATACCAACAGTCTGAAGTATTCCGTTTTGGTAACGCGATCGTTGACGATTGGGAAGGTCAGCTAAACGCTTGGCCACTTGACGAAGGGTTGATCGACTACGTTGCAGCAGACTATCAATACGAGCTTGGTAACGAAGGCGCTAGTGCAAATATCGTTGCCAACCAAAAACTGACAATTGGTGCTAGTCAACTTGATGTGGCCCAACTGACGCCAGAAGCGATCGCTGATCTAAACGAAGTGGGTGGCTCTGAAGCTAACGTTGCATCAGGTTATCACGCGATTGAATTCCTACTATGGGGTCAAGACCTAAACGGCACTAACGCAGGTGCTGGTGAGCGTGCTTATACTGACTTTGTTGTTGGTAAAGGTTGTACTAATGGCAACTGTGACCGTCGTGGTGAGTATCTAAAAGCCGCTGCTGATCTACTTGTTCAAGATCTAGAGTGGATGGAGAAACAGTGGTCTTCAGATGCAAAAGGTAACTACCGTGAAGAACTTCTGAACGATTCTGCGGACAACGGCCTACGTAAAATGCTATTCGGTATGGGCTCTCTGTCGCTAGGTGAGCTTGCGGGTGAGCGTATGAAAGTCGCTCTAGAAGCCAACTCGACGGAAGATGAGCACGATTGTTTCTCTGACAACACGCACAACTCTCACTACTACAACGAGCAGGGTATCTATAACGTATACACTGGTCTGTACAAACGTGAAGACGGTACGCTTCTATCTGGTCCAAGCATCGCAGACCTCGTGGCTCAGAAAGACAAAACAGCCGCGAAGGAAATCCAAAACCAGTTTGATACAACGCGTTCTCAAGTTGGCCAACTGGTGACTTCGGCAGAGAAGAAAGGTCAGTACTTTGACCAGCTAATTGCCGCGGGTAATGCACAAGGTAACGCCCTAGTAAACGAGACAATCATGTCTCTAGTTGCTCAGACTGCGTCTATTGAACGTGCGGCGAAAATTGTTGGTATCAGCAGCCTGAACCCAGACACAGCTGACCACGAATTCTAAAAAACAATTAATTAATTTTAAGGGCTCTTAGTGAGCCCTTTTGCTGTTTCTATAACCCCACTTTTAATGAGAATATTTCTTAATAAAGTGTTGGTGTTTTGCCCGAGAACTATTGGTATGAAGTCGTATAAAAAGTCCTTATTGGCCTCTGTGATGATGCTCAGTGCATCTGTTTCCGCGTATGAAGTGAAATCAGGTGGAGGCACGGCAGTGAAGAAAGAAGGTGCCAACGCATTTTCTTTACCTGCTGGAAATCTTCCAATGACCAAGCGTCTGGATTTCAGTGTAGGTAACAGTTTTTTCCGCAATCCTTGGGTGCAAGCCCCTGCTTCGACGGATGCTCGTGATGGTTTGGGGCCTTTATTCAATACCAATGGTTGTCAAAATTGTCACATCAAAGATGGTCGGGGACATCCACCGGAAGAGAATGATATTCATGCGGTCTCTATGTTGGTTCGTTTGAGCATTCCTGCGATGACGCCCGAGCAGAAAAAAGCCTTCATCAAAGACGGAGTGATCCCTGAACCCACGTATGGCGGTCAACTTCAAGACTTCTCACTTCAGGATCAAACTCCAGAAGGGCAGATCAATATCACTTATTCAGACGTACCAGTGACATTTGCTGACGGAACAAAAGTCGTATTACGTAAGCCAAAGCTCAAAATTACTGATCTGGGTTATGGAGAGATGCATCCAGAGACTCAATTTTCGGCGCGCATCGCTCCACCAATGATTGGTCTAGGTTTATTAGAGAGTATTGCCGATGAAACGCTACAAGCTTGGGCGGATGAAAATGATGCCAATGGCGATGGTATTTCTGGCAAAGCCAATAAAGTATGGGATGTACAGAAGAATGATTTCGCCATTGGTCGCTTTGGCTGGAAGTCTGGGCAACCTACGCTGATGCAACAAAATGCTGCGGCTTTCAACGGTGATGTCGGCCTAACCAGCAACCTGTTCCCCAATGAGAACTGCACGTCAAAGCAATCGATTTGTGCTGAATTGCCAAACGGTGGAGACCCAGAAGTCAGCGACAACATTCTTGATTTCGTTGAGTTCTATTCTCAGCACTTAGCCGTACCGATTCGTCGTAATATTAATGATCCGCAAGTTAAGCTCGGTCAGCGTTTATTTGCCAAAGCAGGTTGTGATAGCTGCCATAAGAGCGAAGTGAGAACCATGACAAGAGAAGGTTTACCGGCTCTGTCGAATCAGAAAATTCATCCCTACACCGATCTGCTGCTTCATGATATGGGTGAGGGGTTAGCAGACAACAGGCCAGAGTATTTGGCGAATGGACGTGAGTGGCGAACTGCGCCATTATGGGGTATCGGTTATACAGAAGAAGTGAACGGCCATACCTATTTCCTTCATGATGGCCGAGCACGTAACCTGATGGAAGCGGTGTTGTGGCATGGCGGTGAAGCTGAGCCGGCGAAACAAACCGTTCTCAAGTTCAATCAAAAAGAGCGCGATGCATTGATCGCTTTCTTGAATTCATTGTAAGGAATCACGATGAAGATCTTTTCTTTATCAGCAATGGCTGCCTCGATGATGCTACTGGCGGGTTGTCAGTCAACTACCAGCCCAACGCCTATTGCCCAAAAAACTTCTCATCCTAGTCAGGGCGTTTACCAAGTAGAGTTTGCAGCCGCGCATACTTTCTCAAATCAAGCTGACAAACTGGCCGACCTAATGGCCGTTTATTGTGCAGACCAAACAAAACTGCCGTCACTCAAATCGCAATGGCATCAAACCATGATGGCTTGGATGGCACTGCAAGGTCAGGAAAGAGGGCCTGAAAAAGCCCTTGAGCAAAGCTGGAATATACAGTTCTGGCCAGACAAGAAAAACACCACGGGTCGCAAAATGGCCGCTCTTACCGGCCAAGATCAAGCCTGGACGCAAGAGCAGATTTCGCAGCAGAGCGTAACGGTCCAAGGCCTAGGCTCGGTGGAATGGCTGTTGTATGATCAAGCCTCTTCTTTGAGCTCATCACACACTGTCTGCCAAACTGGTATTGCGATCACTGAAAACATTGCTCTCAATGCTCAGAGCATTGCCACGGCATGGCAGACGAACCCTTGGGTTGAACTGGACGAAAAAGCATGGACGTCTGAATACATTTCTCTGCTGTCTAATCAACTTGAATACAGTATGAAAAAACTCAGCCGTCCTTTGGCTAACTTTGGTAAACCAAGACCATATTTTGCCGAGTCTTGGCGCTCAGAAACGTCAATGCTTAACCTCAAGGCTAACATTGTGGGGATGCAGGCCTTGTACCTAGCAGAAGGCGATGGGCTGGATGCGTTGCTACGCAAGCGCGGGAAAGTGCAGCTCGCTGACAGCATCACCCAACAGTTTGATACCGCCTTAGTCACATGGCCAACCAATGAAAGCTTGTTTGAAATGTTGCAGACAAAGGAGGGGTATCGTAAAGCCTACGCTCAATATAATAAGTTGGAGCAGTTGAAGTACCTTATCCACGAAGAAGTGGCGATTGAGCTTGGTGTTGTAATAGGGTTTAACGCAACTGATGGTGACTGATAACACAAGAAGAACTCTCCTCAAAGCAGCGCTGTTTGGCGCTGCTGCGCCTTTGCTACCTTTAGGTTGTGCAAGCACGTCAGAGAGAGTGGGCCAGCCATCACTTATAGGTTGTTCTTTATATGGGCGAGACAAATACTCGGTTGTGGTCGCGGATGAGTTTGGTTATCCGATAAGACAGGTACCTCTTCCGGCAAGGGGGCACGGCGTTGCGACAAACTCGCAACTCAACCATGCGGTGGCGTTTGCTCGTCGGCCTGGTACGTTCTTCGTGGTATTTGACTACTTGACTGGTGAAGTGATCAAATCTTCTGCTGCCAGTTCAAATCGCCATTATTACGGTCATGGCGTGTACTCAAACGACGGAAAGTGGCTGTACGCAACGGAGGGAGAACGTGGCACCAGTCGAGGCATTATTGGCGTTTATGATGTACTGGCTGGATATGACAAGGTCGCAGAGTTTACTCACTTTGGCCTTGGCCCTCATGAAGTGATTGCTATGCCAGATGGTTCACTGGCCATTGGTGTTGGCGGTGTGCATACCAATGGCAGACAACCGCTCAATATAGCGACCATGAAACCTAGCCTGAGCTATTTGGACTCCAACGGTGAGCTAACGGAACAGGTGTCTTTACCCGATCACCATTTGAGTATTCGACATCTCGCGCATGACGGCGACAAAACTGTGCTATGTGGTCAGCAGTATCGTGGTGAGCCGGACGAATACCCCTCTCTTTTAGCCATGCATACCCAAGGTGGTCAAATGATCCCACTAGAAGCGGAGCCAGAACAATGGGCAAGATTCAATCATTACATTGCGAGTATAGCGGCAACTGAAGAGTGGATCTTAGCGACATCACCTCGCGGAAACTGCTACGGAATCTGGTCTAAACAAACCGGAAAAATGGTCGAATTGGCTTCTTTGCCAGACGCTTCTGGTGTCGTTGTGCAAAACGGCTTTTTCCGAGTGAGTTCGGGGGCTGGCGGCGTGGTCACTCAATATTCACCACAAGAGAAGAAGAAAAATCAATCGGGAATTCAATGGGATAACCACTGGTCTATGATTTCTTAGCCTACTGCATTGTAAAGCTTGGGAAAATTAATATTCTCATCAACATTTCATCCTAGCCTCTTATTTCTCTGCCATACTTTGATCTCGGGCGATTAGAGTGGAGAGTAAGATGGCTAGACTTAACCCCCTTCTATTACTGCTGATCATGATTCCTCTACCGACTTGGGCCAGTAGCTACTTTGAGCGTATTGGTTGGTTGGAGACAGACAGTCACGTCCTTCGAGTGCTGCAATACTCTCAAGATGTTGAACAAGTTTATCAGGGCAATAACAATCAGTTGATCTGGTTTGATCTACAACAAAGTTCTCGCCTTGAATTCCAACTCGAAATCATCGCTAGTGCGGGATTCAGCCCACTGTTTGCTCGTCAGTTGAGGTACCTTGAGTACTATCGGAAAAGTAATCGCTGGCATGAATATGACCTTCTCGCAACGGACACTTTGCTGCTTTACATTAGCTACGCTGAGCAAGCCAGAGTGCTCGGCTACTATTGGTTTTTCGAATCCAAGCTCTACAAACCGTTACCAAGGTTGAATCAGTCTGATTTGATTGCGGTTTCCGTTGCCGTTGAGTATCAGCAGCTCAGCGAACTCATCGAAGTTTATACCCCTGACAGTGACGACTATCAGAAGCTCATTGACAGCTATTTGCATGTGGTCAAGTTTGAAGAGCTGAATCTTCCTAAATATAAACAGCAAGGGTTAAGGCAAGTAGGAGACACTCTTAAAAATAGAGAGGTATTGTTAGTCAGAATGGAAATGGTGGACGTCGACCTTTCTAATGTTAGGCGAGATATTGATTGGTATGATGTGACATTGGAAGCGGCGGTCAGGCAGTTTCAGCAGCTCCATGGCTTAACGCAAGACGGGGTGATTGGCCCTGACACGATTCGGTGGTTAAACACTACCCCAACTAAGCGGCTGTCTATCTTAGCTCTCAATGCAGAGCGGAGCCGATTGTGGCCCATCGAACATGACACCATCATAGTCGTGAATGTGCCGGGTTTTGAAATGAAATACTGGTATTCAGGTCAGGAGGTGTTTGAATCTAAGGTGGTGGTTGGACGAAGAGCGAGACCCACGCCTATGATGACCATCAACTTAGACTCGCTCATTCTCAATCCGACATGGAATGTTCCTTGGAAAATCATGGTTGAAGACATCATTCCCAAAGTAAAAGAGGACCCGGAGTATTTGATCAGACAGAATATTACGATTGTGCCTAAGTGGGGCTCAAAAGAGCAGATCAACCCGGAAGATATTGATTGGCCTAATATGCGGCCGAGTGCGTTTCCCTATCGGATGACGCAGCTATCAGGCGATAAAAATGCCTTGGGTTTGTACAAGTTTAACACACCAAACCGGCGTGCTATCTTCCTCCATGATACACCGAGTAAAAACTTGTTTGATGAAGCAAGTCGAGCGTTCAGCTCGGGCTGTATTCGTATCGAACACGCCGATCAATTTGCTTCTCTTCTTCTAGAGAGTCAGGGGCTGGATATGTCGACCTTAGAACAAGGGGAGATCGCCGCAAACAAAGCGATTCCGCTCAAACAGCAAGTCCCAGTGCATATCATTTATCAGACGGCATGGTCAGAAGGCGGCAAGGTCCATTACCGGGAAGATATTTACCGTTGGGATCGGTTTAGTTACGGCAAAGGGTGATTCTGAACAAAAAATAATATTTTCTCACAACAATGTTTTTTATTAATAAGGTCAAGCATTAAGCAAAAATCTACGCTCAAATCCTTTGAATGAGCACGGTTTATGCATTTGCACTTCATATTAGAGTTAGGTAGTGTCCCCGTCCGACACCTTTCCATTAACGATTTTATGAAGGCTTTTTCCTGTGGATTTTTCTCGTAGAGACTTTATCAAATTAGCTGGTAGTGGTTTAGTAGTAGCCAGCTGTACCCCCTCTGTCGCGTTTGCTTCTCTTCCGGACCAACCTAGAGCATTGGCATTTAACAACCTTCACACAGGAGAGGCGTTGGAATCGTGTTACTTTGACGGTCGAGATTATGTAGCGAATGAACTGGGTCGTATTGACAATATTTGTCGCGATTTCCGCCGTAATGAAGTTCACAAGATGGACAAGTTCCTCTTCGACCAGATCTCCTTGATTCAATCTCAACTGGGGGTGGATGCAGAAGTGCAGATCATTTCAGGCTACCGTTCTCCAAAGACTAACGAAGTACTGCGTGCTAAGTCGAGTGGGGTGGCCAAGAAGAGCTACCATATGCTGGGACAGGCGATAGACTTTCGGCTCGAAGGTGTAGATCTGAAAAAGGTCCGTGATGCCGCTATTGAACTTCAAGCGGGAGGCGTCGGCTATTATCCGAGAAGTCACTTTGTTCACATTGATACCGGACCAGTTCGTCGCTGGTAGACGAGATTGTGTAACACAAGGTTGTCAAAAACCTTACCAAATGTCATAGTTTCGCCAGTTTAGATATTCAGTAAGGTTTCAATATGTCTCTGAAGTACCAAGTGGTGCCCGTCACTTCTTTTTCACAAAATTGCTCCATCGTGTGGTGTGACGAAACTATGGAAGGTGTCGTGGTCGATCCAGGTGGTGATGTAAAACAACTGGCCGCTCTGATCAAAGAGCTGGGTATTAAAGTCACCAACTTGGTACTAACCCATGGCCATTTGGATCATGTTGGCGGCACTGAGTCTTTGTCTGCTGAGTTGGGTGGCATTGAAATTGTTGGACCACACAAAGATGATAACTTCTGGCTTCAGGGTCTGGCTGGGCAGAGTCAGATGTTTGGCTTTCCACTCACTGAAGCGTTCGAGCCGCAAAAATGGTTGAATGATGGTGATACGGTAGAGTTTGGTAAGCAAGTCTTTAATGTCTACCACACCCCAGGGCATACGCCGGGTCACGTGGTGCTGTTCAGTGAAGAAGCGAAACTGGCCTTTGTTGGTGACGTTTTGTTTAATGGATCGGTTGGGCGTACTGATTTTCCTAAGGGGGATTTCGACACCTTGATACATTCAATCAAAACCAAACTTTGGCCGCTTGGCAATGATGTTCGATTTGTGCCAGGCCATGGCCCTGAATCCACTTTTGGCAGAGAGCGCGCATCCAATCCATTTGTGGCCGATGAAATGCCGCTTTATTAACCACTGAAAAGGTCGCCTAACGCGACCTTTTCTTATACTGTCTTCCATTCTATTATTGGTGTTCTTCTTCAGGCTCTGCAGCGGCAAGATAGCGTCTCGCTAGCCCGACAAATTCTTCGGCAGAACGGTCTAGGTCATGTGCAGAAATGAAGATATCATAATCAAAGTAACTTCTCTGATAGCGCATTCTGTTGGCCAACATTGCTTGCAACCCTGAATACTGTTCGCCTTGCGTGTTGGTATAGGGTTTAGAGTCCAATACTATGTCCTCAAATTGGGTGCCTTGTTGCCTCTGCTTAGCGCCAAGATACAGCAAGGCTCTTTGACTAAGCAGGATCTCAGTGGTGATTCGTGGGCAAATGCTATCAAGATAGGGTGAATAGTGTTTGAGTTTAATGCCGATCCAAGGCAGAGGTTGTTGCCAACCTTCCTGATCGTAATGGCAAATGCCAATTTTGCTGACATTGCTCCACTTAACAACCCAGCCCCCTTTGAATAAGTGCTGTTGGAAATGAGTGGCAGTCAGGGTATAGGCGACCTTGCTCTTGAGAATCGTCAGATAGCCAAAACCGAGCAATGACAAAATGGTGATTAGAGTTAACACCGCTTGCTGAAAGTCAGCTGAAAACATCACGATTGAAATCAGTACAATGGATGCAATAGTCGCAACCAGTTTTGCGATCGGTGACGAGAGCCGAATCGGTTGATTAGTGAGATGTAAAGTCTGCATTTACGACTCCCTGACGATGACCTAAACCTCTGTTTATATATTCAGTAGTTATGAAAAGGATCATAATAGGTACTGATTAAATTGTAGTCTGATGACAGCATATCACGCATTTTTGCTCGATAAAGCCCCTCGTACCCTGTAAATAGCTGCAAATTTTTGGTATAAATCGCGCTTCAAATTTTCACCACTGCTCCGTATGCAGTGAAATGGAGAGAAACTCGATGAGACTTGCTCATAAGCGTAAAGTGCAGATGAAATTGCAAAAACGCGTCAAGGCAACAGTTGCAAATGTAGAAGCAACAAAGAAAGCTAAGCCTGTAGTTGAGAAAAAAGTAGCTGTAGCACCAGCAGCGGAGAAAGTTGTCACGGCTAAAGAAGTTAGCGTTGCACTGACTCCTAAGCAGCAACAAGTATTAGATATTGTTGTTGCAAATGCAGAAGGCATTAACCCGAAAGGCATCGGCCTTGCAGCAGGTCAAGAAGAAGCAAAAGCGGCTTCATGGGCGACGGGCGCGCTGAAAAAACTACTAGAAGAAAACCTAGTGGCAAAAGAGCAGTTAGCAGGCAATAAAGTTATCTACAAAGCCGTTTAATCGATCCTGTTAGCGACTTCTTTTCAACGACAGTCGACTCTGCCGTTTGAATAAATTAGAAAAACCTCGACGTTATGTCGGGGTTTTTCTCGTTTAAGGACTGAGAGGAACTTATTTACCGTCACATCTATCAATATTTAATATTTGTCACAATTATAAAATCTTTCTCCGTATCCACACGCCGCATTGTTCCCTACGTATTATTCAATAAATCGTGACGATTAAATAAATCATAACTCTATGATTAAAAGAGACTTAAAACATGTTTACCATTTTTCCTACGTATAAATACGTACTTTTTAAATGGTGGCAGGTTTGAGTTTGTTAATTTTTATCCGTGTTCGCGCTGATTTCCAATTCGCCGTAGATAAACCACTCTGTAATGGAACAGAAAGTAATTGGAAAGTTACTGAATCTAACAAAGGACGTGAACATGAGTCTCATCAGACAATCTTTGAAACGAGTACTAAAAGGTACAGCGATGGCGGCTGCACTTGCCGTTGCTGCGACATCCGTTAGCGCGGCTGAAAAGGTATACCGCCTTAAATTGGCGGAAACTTGGGGGCCGAACTTCCCAATTTTTGGTGATGCCACCAAAAACATGGCGAAGATGGCTGAAGAAATGTCGAATGGTCGCCTGCAGATTCGTATCGATTCTGCAAACAAACATAAGGCCCCGCTTGGTGTGTTTGATATGGTCAAATCCGGTCAGTACGACATGGGGCACTCCGCGTCCTACTACTGGAAAGGGAAAGTGCCGAACACACTTTACTTCACGTCAATGCCATTCGGTATGCTACCAACAGAACAATATGCATGGTTCTACTACGGTGGCGGAATGGAACTGATGGAAAAAGTCTATTCTCCGCATAACATGATGTCGTTCCCGGGTGGTAATACTGATACACAGATGGGGGGATGGTTTCAGAAAGAGATCAACTCTGTCGAAGACTTAAAAGGTCTGAAAATGCGTATTCCTGGTTTTGCAGGTGAGATTCTGGCAGAGCTGGGGGCTAAACCAACCAATATAGCACCAGGTGAGCTTTACACTTCGCTTGAACGCCGCACTATCGATGCCCTTGAGTGGGTAGGTCCATCACTTGATCTACGCATGGGTTTCCACAAAATCGCGCCTTACTACTACACAGGTTGGCATGAGCCAGGGACTGAGCTGCAATTCCTCGTCAATAAACGCAGCTGGGATCGCTTACCTGATGATCTGAAAGCGATTCTTCAGGTGGCAATGAAGACAGCCGCTTACGATATGTACACTCAGTCTAAACATGAAAGTGGTAAAAACTGGGCCTCAATTCAGTCTGAGTACCCGAATGTTCAGGTCAAAAATTTCCCCACTGAAGTCATGAGTGCACTGCGTGAAGCAAACGATCGTTTGCTTAAAGAACATGCCGCAAAAGACGAGATGGCGAAAGAGATCCAAGCGTCTCAAGCCGCTTACATTGAACAGGTGCGACCTTGGTCTGACATCTCTCACCGTGCTTACCTCAACAGCCAGGCACAGCAATAGTCTTAGCAACGGGTTGCCAGTTTGATGTCACTGGCAACAAAAAGCCCAAGAAAACGCTCTCACAGTGTGAAGAGCCCATAACAAAACTCCGCAGGTTTCGGCCCAGCGGAGTCATTTCAACGTTCCATGGAGTAGGGAATGAGAAATCTAATCTATATAGAGCGTATTTTTAATCGCTTCGGTGATTTCCTAGGATGGTTATCCAGTATTCTGTTTATCCTGTTGCTTGCCAACGTTGTATACGATGTGGTGATGCGCTACGTATTCAATGATGTTTCCATTGCGTTTCAGGAAATGGAGTGGCACTTATTTTCTGCCGTATTCCTACTGGGTGTTCCTTATGCCATAAAATCAGGGGGGCACGTCAGAGTTGACCTGTTTTACGAGCGCCTGTCCCATCGAGCGCAGGCGATCATAGATATCATTGGTACCTTGGTTTTTCTTTTCCCGTTTTGTTTGCTGGTGGCTTGGTATGGCATTGACTTCGCTAAAGAAAGTTTCGCTCTAGGTGAAACTTCCGGTGATCCGGGTGGCTTGCCATACCGTTGGATTATCAAGGCTATGATCCCTCTGTCATTTTTGTTGATGGCTATCAGCGGCGTTGGTTTACTGGTCCATTCACTAAACAAGATTTTTAATCCGCATTTGGTTTACGCCAACTCAACAGAACAAAAGTAAGGAAACAACAATGGTCGGTATTGTAATGTTTTTTGTGGCCTTGTTTGCTTTACTACTTGGCTTCCCTGTGGCGTTTACCTTTGGTGGTATCGCGCTTATTTTTGGTGTTTGGGCGGAAGGCATGGAGATGTTTGCCTTCATGCCATACCGTATCCAATCCATCATGGAGAATACGGTACTAATGGCAGTGCCATTATTTGTTTTTATGGGTTTGGTTCTGCAAAAAACACGTTTAGCGGAACAACTGCTTGAATCCATGGGTAAATTGTTTGGCGGGGTACGTGGTGGTATAGCGATTTCCACCGTGTTAGTAGGCGCTTTGTTGGCTGCTTCCACTGGTGTGGTTGGAGCATCGGTTGTCGCGATGGGGCTTATCTCTTTGCCGGTAATGCTTAAGTACAATTATGACAAAGGCTTGGCTTGCGGAACCATTTGTGCATCAGGCACCTTAGGTCAGATCATTCCGCCATCTATTGTTTTGATTCTGCTCGGTGATGTTTTGGGCGTGCCTGTTGGTGATCTGTTCCAAGCAGCCGTTTGGCCGGGCTTAGTTTTAGTTGGCGCTTACGTTCTCTATATTTTGATTTACGCCAAGTTAACCCCTGAAGCTGCCCAGTCGATCCCGCGTGATGAATCCGTCAGCCGTAAGCAAGAAGTCATTGCTGCGCTTAAAGCTGTGATCCCACCATTAGCGTTGATTGTGGTTGTTCTCGGTTCCATCTTTGCTGGTGTTGCAACGCCAACAGAATCGGCCGCTCTTGGTGGGGCGGGTGCCATAGTCCTTTCTCTATTGTACAAACAATTCAGCTTCAACATGGTGTATGAGGCGGCGAAAGAGACAGTGAAAGTGACTGCTATGGTGTTTGCGATCCTGCTGGGTGCGACCGCCTTTTCTATGGCATTTACTTACACTGGTGGTGACTATCTGGTGGAAGAATGGATGTTACAAATACCGGGAGAAAAGTGGGGCTTCCTGATCATCACAATGTTGGTTATTTTGGTTCTGGGTTTCTTCATCGATTTTGTCGAAATCTGTTTTATCATAGTGCCAATCATCGCTCCTGTTGCCGAAATTATGGGAATCAACATGACTTGGTTTGCGATCTTGATTGCGATGAACCTACAGACTTCTTTCCTGACACCACCGTTTGGTTTCAGCCTATTTTATCTCAAAGGTGTTGCACCAAAAGGCGTTACGACACGAGATATATACCGTGGTGTGATGCCATTTATTGTTATTCAGATCCTTGTACTGGCATCACTGCTAGTCTTCCCTGGATTCTATGGAATGTGATCACCCGATTACAGAAATGTAACAACTCTTGCTAAAGTAAAGCTGCTCGTATGGGCAGCTTTTTAGTATGGGAGAAGGAATGCCTCTAAAAGCTAAGTTGATTTTGTTGAGCTTGCTACCACTATTATTAGTGATGGCGCTGACCAGTTGGATCGCTATCTATCAAACCAAAACGTTGGGTGATAAAGAAGTAGAAATCTTTCATACCAGCCTCATTAAGTCAAAAGAATCAGCACTTAAGGATCTGGTTGATTTGGCCTTTGATGCGATCGAGCATATTTACAACGATCCCAATATTGAAGAGCAGCAAGCCAAACAACAGGTCAAAGCGATCATTAGTCGTTTGCAGTACGGCACGGATGGCTACTTCTTTGTCTATGATCAGAACGGTACTAATTTGGTCCACCCTATTATGCCGGAACTGGTGGGACAAAACCTGCTGCACATTCAAGACGAAAATGGCAATCAATTAATCGAATCTTTGCTTGCACAGGCGCAGTCAGGCGGTGGCTTTCATCAATATCTGTGGCAAAAGCCATCAACAGGAGAAAGTGTTCCCAAACTGAGCTACGCCGCCTGGTTAAGTAAGTGGAATTGGATGATCGGTACTGGGCTTTATATTGAAGATGTGACAGAGGAAGTGGCTAACCTGCAATTAGCGGTTAATGACAACATCGAAACGACGTTTTTTTCATTGATTGTGATTGTCGCTGTCACGATTGCGGTCATTTTGGTTGTGGCGCTAGCGGTCAATTTACATGAACATCGATTGGCCGATAAGAGCTTGAAAGAGCTGGCCCATAAAACCGTGATGTTTCAGGAAGATGAGAAAAAGCATTTGGCACGAGAACTTCATGACGGCATAAACCAGCTATTGATCTCAAGTAAATGTCACTTGGAATTACTCGGTACAAAACTGGATGACGATACACAAAAGCAACACTTGGCTAAGTCGCAAAACTCACTCATGACGGCGATCAATGAAGTTCGGCATATTTCCCATCAGCTAAGGCCCAGTGCGCTTGATGACATAGGCCTTGAAGCGGCGATGACGACCTTGTTGACCGATTTTAAAGCGCATTCAGGTGTTGAGGTTGAGGCATCATTGTCAACCAGCAAGCGCAGGCTAAAATCAGAGGTAGCGACAACACTTTACCGAGTGGCGCAGGAATCACTGACCAATATAGAAAAGCACTCGCAAGCCAAGCAGGTTACTGTGATATTGCAGCAATTGGGCGATCGGCTGCAATTAATCATTCGTGATGACGGTGTGGGGTTTGATGTGGATTCAACGTTAAGGAAGTCAGGAATCGGTCTGCGTAATATGCGTGAACGGGTAGAGTTTTTAGGTGGAGACTTCGAACTCGAAAGTGAGCCGGGGTTTGGTACAGAAATGACCGTACTGTTGAAATTAGATGGACTAGTATATGGATAAACCGATCAGAGTGGTGATCGTCGATGATCATCAGGTTGTCTTAGATGGATTTATCGCTCGGCTGCAATTAGAGCCAGAAATAGAGGTGATTGGTTCCGCCAGCAATGGATTGGAGGCGATTGAAAAAGTCAAAGCACTTACACCTGATGTCGTGTTGATGGACGTCAGCATGCCTCTGATGAATGGTATTGACGCCACTCGTCTTATTAAAGAAGAGCTGCCTGATATAAAAGTTCTGATGCTGACCATGCATGATAACCGTGAATACATCATGCAAGTCATGCAGGCGGGAGCAGTAGGGTACATGCTTAAAGAGATTTGCGCTCGGCGTATGGTACAGGCGATTAAAACCGTATACCAAGGATCGACGTATTTCTGTGAATCGGTGACACAAACTCTGTTTTCACAACAAGTGATCCCAGTGGCACAGAAGCCTAATCCGCTCAGTCGCCGTGAGGAAGCGGTGCTGAAGCTTGTTGCCGAAGGGAATAGCAGTAAAAAGATAGCGGCCTTGCTGAGCATCAGCTACCGAACCGTGGAAACACATCGCCAAAATATTAAACAGAAACTGGATTTACACAGCACTGCTGAACTGGCTAAATACGCCGTTGAGCAAGGGTTGCTTGGTTAGCCAATTGTAATGAATGTAAGTGTTAGAGAGTTGATATCGGTGACGTGCTAGGATGAACGAATCGTACACGTCTGGTTTATTGTTATGACCTATCCAAAAAATACCCATCAAGATTACCACGCGCATATCTACTTTGATGCGGACAGTAACGATTTCGCCGCCCAGTTAAGAGAGCGGATCAGCGCTGATTTAGAGCTCACGGTTGGACGTTTCAACCAGAAATTAGTCGGCCCGCACACCATGTGGAGCTTTTCTGTTACGTTTACATCCGATGACTTCGATGTTTTGATCCCTTGGTTAGATAAAGCCCGTGGCAACCTGTCTGTTTTGGTCCACGCATTGACAGATAATGATCTCAAAGACCATACCGAGTTTGCTTATTGGTTGGGCGAACCCGTCGCATTGAACCTGTCGTCGTTCTAGCGATGACTCTAACGTCGGTCACTACGTGATCGATCTTTAGTGCTTAAGCTCATACCGAAGAGCGCCATCGGTGCTCTTTTACTACAGACAAAAGTGACAATTTTCTCTATCTAAGCCATATAGGCCTTTTCGGCTAGCCCCATGTTTTTTCCCCTCTTCGATACCCATAAAGTAACCTGTATCAAGTGCTAGCTTGTTCATGGTTAGTCGCTTGACGGAGAAGTTTTCTGGGGGAGCGATAACCCTGATTTTTACCCCTTGAGGAGGATGGCGGATAAAGGTCAAAGCTTGATTGTAGCCCTGTGCCCGTTTCGTCAGCGCCTCGGCAATTTTGGGGTGCTTATGCAGTAAACGTTTGATCACCCAAGAGCTCTTAGGCTTTGGCATCTCATAACTGAGCGGGTGGGACAGTACCACTGTGATATCTGTTGCTCCACGTCGATACGCTTCCACAACAGGGATCGAATCTGCCACCCCACCGTCTGTATAGCATCCACCGGAAAAACAAGGCGTTGTTTTATAGGCGATAGGCAGTGCGCTGGTGGCTTCAATGATCTGGCTGAGATTGTTGTGATTCAGCTGATAATAGTCGGCTTGCCCCGTATTAATATTCGTTGCCACAGCCAGCATAGGCGCCGTTTCAAACACTTGCTTTTTATCTAAAGGGAATCGCTGCTCAGATTCAGAGACTAACCAATGAACGTCGATTAAATCGCCGCCTTTGATGAACCGTTTGGGGCTAAAGAACTTAGGATCCGTTGCCAGTTCAGTGATGACTCGATAGCTACGTCCTGATTGTTTTCCCAGATAACCGAGCAAATTAGACGCGCCCGCCGATACACCAATCACAAAGTCGTAGGGATAATAGTCAGTGTCAATCAGTGTATCAAGTACACCGGCAGCGAAAATGCCACGCATAGCACCGCCTTCAACAACAAGAGCCTTCACAATGTTTCCTCAACCAATAATTTTGTACAGATTAACTCTCGTTAACGTTTGAGGATAATCGGCTCTAAACATCATTGAAATAGATAAAACCTATAGATAGTTAATGCCTATTAAATGTATAGGTATGAACGTTTTTAACTATCAATTGTAAATAAGTAAAGTGAAGTCATTGAAAGGCAACAGCTTAACAACATTGAATTTGACGAGGAATGCATGATGACAAACCAAATTAACTTAATCGGCCTGAACAACGAAAAATCACAAGCATTGGCGACTGAGTTGAATGCGTTGTTGGCTCACTATCAGGTACTGTACATGAACACGCGTGGCTATCATTGGAATATTAAAGGCCAGCAGTTTTTTGAACTACACGTCAAGTTTGAAGAGATTTACACAGACCTGCAAACCAAAATTGATGAGCTAGCAGAGCGTATTCTTACCATAGGTTCGACACCGGATCACAGCTTTAGCCAGTATTTGGAAAAAAGTGAGATTGAGGAACATCAAAATGCGACAACGGGGAAAGAGTGTGTGAGAGGCTTAGTCCACGGCTTTAGTGTTCTTCTGACACAACAGCGTACCGTCTTAAGTCAAGCCGAAGATGCAGAAGATGAGGGCACGGCAGCTTTAATGGGGGATTATATTCGAGAGCAAGAAAAACTGATGTGGATGCTGAACGCTTACTTACAGTAAAAATAACTGTTCAAATAAACAGTATTCACTTGAGTTATTAGTGAGGATATCTATACTGTATATAAATACAGAATATGGAGGTGAGTTATGTTGTTGGAAACCCTTGAACGTGTCAATCGCCTACGTCAGAAGGCGCTAAATAACCCGGAATTCATTCGCTCAGCAAAAGCGCATGAAAAGGCTTTGGAGTCACAGGAAGCATATGATGTTGGTGCTTCAAGACGCTCTACCAAGTCGAAAAAAGAAAAAGCGCTGGCCGACATTTACCAACAGTCAGATTTCGGCTTTGACCCTGCTGGCACTCCTCACTAATCAACGTAAAAACAGGGCTATTGAGGCCCTGTTTTTGTTCTCTTTGCTGATATTATGGCTCATTTTTAATCCCCTCTAGTGGTATTTTCTAACTGGAAGAATTTACTAGTATCTCTATCCTGAAAGTTGCCTTGCTTATTGGCATTAAATTCTATTTATATTTAAAATTGCAAAATTAAATATTAACATGTGAGTTTGGTTTGATCGGTCACAATGAAGTGTCTGATAGTCAGCCTTTGTTTGCGATAGAAGTCACAATAGCTCTGCCGCTTATTGAGGTTTCTTCGTAATATGGCTATTGGCGAAACCGTTAAATTTAAAATCCGGGATATAAATGAACAATAAACTCGGGCTAAGCTCTCTCACTGCCATCGTCATTGGTTCAATGATAGGTGCTGGTGTATTCAGCTTGCCACAAAATATGGCCTCTGTAGCGAGTCCAGCGGCAGTCATGATGGGTTGGTCGATCACTGGAATCGGTATGGTCTTCCTTGCATTCTCATTTCAAAAGCTTGCGTTCCATAAGCCTCATATAGAGAGCGGTGTGTTTGGTTATGCCAAAGAAGGCTTCGGTGATTTTGTCGGCTTCTGCTCTGCTTGGGGGTACTGGCTCAGCGCTATGCTTGCCAACGTCTCCTATCTGGTCATTGTGTTTAGCACCTTAGGCATGTTATTCGATACGCCCGATAACGTGATTTTTGGCCAAGGTAACACCTGGGTGTCAATCATAGGGGCTTCTGCTCTTCTGTGGATGGTACATGGGTTAGTATTGCGTGGCGTCCAAACGGCTGCCTTGATCAACCTGGTTACGACATACGCCAAGCTAATACCACTGCTCGTTTTTATACTTTGCGCGCTGTTTGCGTTTAGCTGGGATACCTTTGCCGTTGACTTCACTGGCCTGCATTTTGGGCAAGAACATACGTTGCTTGAGCAAGTAAAGAGCACCATGCTAGTGACGGTTTGGGTGTTCATTGGTATTGAAGGCGCAGTAGTGGTCTCTAGCCGAGCTCGCAATCGTAAGGATATTGGCCGAGCGACTATACTGGGTCTACTCACCGCGTTAGCCATCTATGTATTGGTGACCTTGCTTTCGATGGGAGTGATTAAACCCACTGAGTTGGCGCATTATCAAAACCCATCAATGGCAAAAGTGCTGACTTATATCCTTGGTCCATGGGGGCAATACATCATAAGTCTTGGCTTGTTAGTGTCGGTGTGTGGTGCCTTTTTGAGCTGGACGGTTTTAGCATCTGAAGCGCCTTATTTGTGCGCTAAAGAAAAAATGTTCCCCGCCAGTTATGCGAAGTTAAACAAGGCTGGCAGTCCGGTAAGGCCGTTAACATTGACCAACATCTGGGTGCAGATTTCTCTTATTTTTGTCATGTTTGCGGGTAGCACGTATGACACCTTATTGATCATCGCTTCCGAAATGATTCTCGTACCATACTTTTTGGTCGGTGCTTATGTGCTTAAGTTGGCCATTGAACAAAAAAATCGCGGCAGTTTACTTGCTGTAGGGGTAGGGGCGACCTTATACGGGTTTTGGTTGTTGTATGCCTCTGGCCTCAATTATCTGTTACTTTCCGCGATTCTGTATGTGCCAGGCTTGGTTTTCTTTGTTCGGGCCAAGAAAGAGCAGGGTATCAATCCGTTTGAAGGTAAAGAGAAGGCGGGGGTTGGCTTACTGAGTGTGGTGGCTTTGCTGGCGATTGGTCTACTGTGGCAAGACGTGCTTAACCTTTCATTTTAAATCACTCCCATTCATTGAGTCGCAAAGCTGATTAAGGCGGTTTAGCTTGAGTAATGAAGCTCTCTATGTTGGAGCTATTGATACGGGGCGATATACCGCCTTTTTTACCGCCAGTGGTTTTAACATAAAAATGACAGTGTTAGAGGGAGTAATCCATATATAGTATCGTGTTTTTTAACCGGGATGGGCTGCTCGGATTAGCCAAGTATAGCCGACCGTAGAAAGAGAATCAGTGCACGATGCTGTGGGTGCTAAAAGTTCATATCAAGCAAAAAGATAGGGCGACGGGACAGGTGGTTTGGTTCAGTCATTACGTAACAGAAATAAAAAGAGATGGAAAAAACTATGAAAGCAGCATGGATGTCGCATTAGCAAAGGGCTTTCATTGTCGCCAATATCGGACACTACTGGACCATTTTGATGCATTGAATATCAGTTACACACTACTACCTGTGGGTAGCAAGGCATTAACCTCTTGCGGGAACTCAAACAACGTACCGCGAGAGGTTGAGGCTTAGCGAACTTGGTGACAATTATGCTGTCTTGCTGCTTACTGTGGCCAAGACGGATTTAAACTTCTTTTTTTAACCTTCTCTGGCTTGAACTGCCCCTCAATAAGTGGACAACCAATTATTGAGGGGCAGTTCAGTTGGTATTATCTGTATTTTTTAAAAATCACTGTAGAGATTAAACATTGTCCATATGAAGGTTGTGGGTTGCCTATTTCATAGATAAGGGAGTTTTGACTCCAATCAGTTTAATGACTAACACTGTCTGCTTGGTGTATGCAGGCTACATTGCGTATCATAAATCGAGCAAAATTCGTGGATCTCAGACTCGAAGAGAGCTTTCCCATTGTTTCGCCTCAAGCTTTGCCAAATAGTTTATTTTCGTCCCCGTCTTGCCGAGTAACTGGTGCAAGAAAATAAGTCTCCTTTGATTAAAAACTCCCCCTTTGATTCCTAGATTATGCAGCAAAGTCACAGTAAATCTGTGGTTGTTACATTATTGATATCAAAAATCTCAATTACGATTTATAGGTGCTGCGTGCTTTTAAATATCGCCGTATAGAAGGACGCCTTAACTAACAAAATAAAACAACGACTGGAAATAACAATGAATCAGGCTTACATAGACGCAGCACGAACGCTGCAACAATGTACGTTCGGGGGTTCCCAGCGTGACATTAATGACCTTGTTCAATCAGGAAGCATTGCAAATTGGGTCGCTCAACAAACACTTATTCCCTCCTCCTCTTGGCTAGCACACTTTGAGCAAGATGAGCTCAACGTCCCCGACTTATGGCAAAGTCTATATTACGCCAGCAGTTGGACGCGTATGACGGTCGAAGGAGCAGATATTCTGCGCCAACGTATCGCATATACGCTCTCTCAGCTGTTTGTGGTAAGCGTAAAAGATCCGGCATTGAGTGCGGCCTCTAAGCGTCGCTACATGTGCCAGTACTTTGATGGGTTGCTCGATAATGCGTTTGCTAACTTCCGTGATGTGATTCGTTTTGTGTCAACATCGCCAATCATGGGTGAATACCTGACCTTCGTAAACAACGTTTCTAATGAGCTCACAGCTCCAGATGAAAACTACGCACGAGAACTGCTACAACTTTTCACGCTTGGGCCAGTTAAACTGCGTAACAACGGTGAGGTACGTTTAGACGCAGAAGGTAAAGAAGTCGCGTCGTACACCCAAGAAGACATTGAAGAGCTAGCTCGTGTGTTTACAGGTTGGAAATTTACCGACATTCGCGGTAACGACAAGTACAGCCAGCCTATGGAGCCACGTGGCGAACACGACATGGGCGAAAAACGCATTCTTGGTAAGAAGTTCCCGGCTGGCGTAAGTGCAGAAGACGAACTTGAAGCTGTGATTGAACGGTTGATGAACCAAAACACGCTTTACACCTTTGTGAGCAAATTCTTCATCAACAAGCTTGTGACTAGTAACCCTAGAGCGGGCTATATTCGTCGTGTACGCCGTGCATTCAAGCGTTCCGGTGGTGATATGCAAACTTTAGTGATTGCGATTTTAACCGACAAAGACGCTCTGCGCTCTGGCAACACAGTAGGCAAACTACGTGATCCATTGTCCGTATTTACCCATGCGATGCGCGCACTGCAAGTAAAGCGACGTGACAGTGTGATGATGTGGCCTAAACAGTTTAATTGGTATAACCGAACGTTACCGCTAGCTGCCCCTTCTGTGTTCTATTATTACCAACCGGATGATGCGCCAAACCACCCTGATTTTAATGGTCTGGTTGCGCCCGAGTTCAATGTGTACCAATGGCACGACATCTACCAGTACGGCAGGCAATTCCATGGGCTGATTGCTCGGTTCGAAGAAGAAGCGCAAGATTGGTACATGGATGAGGAGTTATTCATTCGTTATCTTGCTTTTGATGACGAAGGTGTTGTGGATTACCTTAACGAACATTTGTTTGCTTACCGAATGAGTGAACAAGCACGCCAATGCTACATCGATTACCTTGTTAAGTGCCCAAGTCGCCAATCTGACTCGCACAAAGAGATCAAGAATCTTGTCATGAATGCACTGCTTTCACCAGAATTCATCACACAGGGGTAACCATCATGAACTTAACTCGACGTCGATTTTTACAAGCCGGTTCCGCTGGTGTGGGTGTTTCTGCGCTGAATCTCGCGGCATTTCCCGCCTTTGCTGACTCGTTTAATCAATGCCAAAACGGATATCGTGCCGTTGTTGGTATTGACCTTGCTGGAGGTAACGATGGCTACAACATGCTCATCCCAACCGCCGCTAATGCCAACAGTCAATACCGTGCGCTGCGTGGCGACTTGGCCATAGATGAGACAACCTGTATTGACTTAGACGCAATCAACGACGAGGCCAAACTGGCACTTAACCCAGCGATGGCTGCTCTCAAACCTTATTGGGACAGTGCTAACCTTGTACCTGTAGTGAACCTAGGTCCATTGACTCAACGCGTCAACAATGTCAATTATGATCAAAGCACTCGTCCAGTACACCTGTTCAGTCACTCACATCAATCCACTATGGTTCAATCTCACGCCACTAAGTCGCTGTCGAAAGAAGGTTTTGGCGCGAAGACATCCACCGAGCTTGGCTCTATGCTGCGTAGTTTGAACGAGCTGTCACCGATGTTTGATATGGGGGGCACACAAGTGTGGACGAACTGTATTGAAGCCCAATCCAACTCGGTCGGTTCTAAGCCACCCAGCAATATTTTCAACGATCAACGTTCGCGCGATCTGTTCGAAAAACTGCAAAGTACTGGCAGTTACAGCAATATCTTCCAATCTCATTATGCAGACGTTGCTGTCGACTCAACCAAAATGTACGAGCAGTTTAGTACCATTCTCAATGCCGAGATCCCAGACGTATTTCCAGCAACGAGCATCGGTAAACAATTGAAAGCCGTCTTTAAACTGCTACTGCATAAGGACCAGTTCCAACATCCAGCACAGTACTTTAGTTGCAAGTTGGGCGGGTTCGATACCCACTCAGCTCAAATCAGCCGTCAAACGGCTTTGCTACAAGAACTGGCAGAAGCGATGGCCGCTTTCCAATTGGCACTGGAAAACAATGGTTTGTTTGAGCAAGTGACAACCTTTACCCATTCTGAATTTGGTCGAACCCTGATTCCAAACGGCACAGATGGGACTGATCACGGCTGGGCTAGCCATGCGTTAGTCTTGGGAGGCAGTGTGGCAGGGCAAGCCATTGTCGGTGAGTATCCGGATTTATCTGAGACCAGTCCTTACTTGCTTTCGCGTGGTCGCGTGATTCCAACTGTCTCTTCAGATCAACTTCATGCGAGCTTAATGGCGTGGTTAGGGCTATCTGAGACAGGCATTAATCAGTTGTTCCCAGCGCTGGACAACACTTTGACAGATTCAATCCAACCTCAGACTCTCCCTCTGTTCAAAGCTTGTTGATATTGAAAGAGGTAAGTACCTAAGTAATTTGTTAAAGCCCAAGTGAGCGGTTGAACGACCCTCGACAGCTGTCAAAATCCAAGTGTACTTGATGCACTTGGATTTTTATGAGCGATTCAGAACCATTCGCTTCTTGGCACTTTCTGCGATCGTGAACAGTAAGCCCGCCCAGATAAGACTGAAGCTCACCAGTTTGACTTCATCGAAAACTTCGCCGAACAAATAAATCGCCAAAAGAAACTGGATCGACGGCTCTATGTATTGCATCAATCCAACCGTGGACATACTGGTCCAACGAATGGCAAGAGAATAGAACACTAGAGGGATCAAGGTGGCAGGCGCAGCACCTACGTACAGAGCAAAGGCTGCCCAGCCTGAGTGCAGCGATTCTGTTCCAACGGTTACTTCTTTAAATACAAGGTAACCGAGTGCAAACGGTAATAGTACAAGCGCTTCAACGAATAGGCAGGTGCTCCATTCGTATTGAATTTTCTTCTTACACCAACCATACAAAGTAAAGAAAATCGCCATAGTCAGAGCGATAGTCGGCACTTGCCCATATTGCATCACCTGATAGCTTAATCCGGTGGTCGCCAGAATCAACGCCACTTTTTTGCCCAGCGACAGTTTCTCACCCAATACGAATACACCCAGTGCTGTCATGGTTAATGGGCTGATGAAAAAGCCCAAACTGGCATCGATAACGCGATCGTTGGTGATGGCCCATGTGAAAGCGCACCAAGAAATCGACATTAAGGTACTGCCTAACAAAGTGATGCCTAAGGATCGGCGATCACGCACGATAGCCGAAAAGTCGGGCATTTTTTTAGTGACCAACAACACAATCAAAACGCCAAAGGGTACAGATGCGACCAATCGAACGGTCAGCAATTCGTCCAGAGCGGCGTTGGGGAGATATTGATAATAGAGTGGCAATAAACCCCACAAAAGGAATGACAACGCAGCCATCCAGTTGCCAGTACGTTGTTGTGACATGGAATGAACCTAATGATTAAGATGTGTGCAATGTATGCGCAAAACTTCGTGTTGTAAAGCGGTTTGTAATACTGACTTTTTTAGGTTTTTAGTTATTTAAAATCAGTGGTTTACGGATTATGGGTGAAAGGTTGTATGGCGAGCCAAGATCACAAGCGCAAAAACTAGCACTAAAGATTTTCTTTCAATAGTCGACAGTTATACTATCGGGAAATTTGATTAATCTGAATGACGGTCAGTGACTAGGTACGTAAGACTCTTCGGGACGTTATCACTCGAAGTAATAGGAGATTGTGATGAGTGATTTTGAACAAAAACGCAAATATTATCGATTGAAGTACCCCAGAAGGGCGAGACCTTCCGTACGTATTTCTAATGAATTGTTTCATGTTACCGAAGTGTCTGAGGGTGGGATTCGAGTGGTAAAGAACACCTTTACCAACTGGTATAAAGGATTATCCATGTCTGGCACGATTCAATTACACAATAACAAGCAAGTAGCCTTTGAAGGAAGTGTGCTTCGGTTTGATCAAAACGAGGTGATTGTTAAGTTGAAAAAAGGCCCATCTTTTAAAAACATGGTTGAAGAGCAGCGCCATATTCGCCAGACGTATCCAACTTATTTCTCTCGACCAGTAACAGAAGTTGCTTAACCCACTGCGTTGAAAAACAAACAACAAACGACCGTCGCATGGATTGCGGCGGTTTTTTATCTTCAAGCATAGAAAAGACAAAGCGCAAATGACAACCGTGAGCCACCCATCGACTCACACGATTTCTATTTGTAACAACCGTATAGTTAACTTAAAATTCAATCGCTTAAATAGTCTATAAGACAAAGCAGGCGTGCGCATCTATCAGCTTGAGCAGTTTATCTAGGCAGCAATTTTCGAGTTGTTCGCTTAAGACGTTGTCGAGAAACACTCACTGAAAATCGATTAAAATGATGGGCGAACTCGCATACTCCGGTTAAATGGTGTTGAACAAAACATGAATAAAGGATGTTATGAAGCTATCTGAGTTACAAAATCACATTAAAAGCTTTGATCATGCACCAGAACAGTCCGAGCACTACTTCTTAAAGTTAATAGAAGAAGTGGGTGAATTGTCTGAGTCAATCCGCAAAGGTCAAAGTGGCCAACCCTCACTAGAAGAGTTAAAAGGTTCGATAGCCGAAGAGTTGTATGATGTGCTGTATTATGTTTGTGCCATAGCCAATATTCATGGTGTTAATCTAGAACACACACATCAACTTAAAGAAACGTTAAACAAAGCTAAATACAACCGATAGTGTGCTGAGTTAACTGCCATACGATAGGCTGATAAACCGAAGCGCATTAACGGAAAAATTTGAGATGATATATGTATAAAATCGCTAGGCTTGGCATGGTTGCGCTGCTGGTCAGTGGCTTGCAAATCCCCGTAGGTGCACAAGATACCACCTCCAATCTTGATAATGTGCTTGTCTATGTAGATGAAGTCGGCGGGCCGTATACTGACACTTGGTATGCCAGTGGCGACTTAAAGCGGCTGAGCGACATTAATATTGTTCGTGAAGGTAAGTCAGGCTCATTTGAGGCGACGGTGGAGGTTGACTGCCAGTTATCAAGGGTCACAACCAAAAACACGGGTTTACTCTTTACCTCGATAGTTCTGACAAAAGAAGAATCGGATGAGTATATCTCTGACGACGTTACCGAGGCCCTAGTCAAGACTCTGTGTCCCTCATCGCCCAATATACAGCAAGAGTAGAACCATATGCTTTATCACATACTGACGAAAAGTGAATACCACAAATATCAAAACAGCGACACATACGCACCGGAATCTTTGACAACAGAAGGTTTTATTCATTTAGCATACCAAGAACAAGTACAAAAAATAATTGACTGCTTTTTTGCTGGAGTGAGTGAGATTTACCTGCTTGAAATCAATAAAAGCGCTGTCGCTCAATGCTTAAAAGATGAGCCACCCGTAGGTACGCAAGACGATGGAGAACGCTATCCGCATCTATATGGCTCACTGTGTAAGCGGGCCGTCATTAAGACGATCAACTTAATCGCGGATGCGAACGGTGAGTTGAAGTTCACTCACTAGAAATCAACCAGGGTGATATCACCGTAACCTCATTTAGGGCTAGAAACACTCGGCAATACTTATTTCGGTTTAATATCGAGTTTGTTGTGATGTGAATTAAAGGAGTTAACCAACTATGTATAAACAAACACAAGTAAACACCGTATTGATCACTCTTCTTTTGATTCTAAGTGGGGTGATTGTTGCAACCTCTGATTCTATCGCCAGTGCGCTTATTGCGTTGACAATCAATTTTGTTATAGGGGTATTATTTTACTCCATGACAGTCGAGGTAAACGCAAATAAAGTGAGCTGGTATTTTGGGCTTGGTTTTCTTCGTAAGGAAGTCGATGTCGTCAATATTACCGGTATGTCATCCTATGACACTAAGTGGTATCAAGGCATTGGAGTTCGTATGTTAAAAGATGGTTGGTTATATAATGTTTCAGTCGGCAAAGCTCTAAAACTCACATTAGCTGGAGGCAAAACGGTTTATCTTGGATGTAAAGATATCGGAGATCTTAAGCGCGCGTTAGAATCAGCCAGCTAACAGGCTGGCCAAGGTGTCATCGGGGTGCATGGCAGAGTGTGATGAGCGGCAGCCCTTACGCCATATTGGCAAATAATCCACTCCTTAGTTAGACCTTAAAGGTGTATAGAATGAAATTCCAGTTTGCTATCGTTTTAGCGGCAGTGTGTGCAATGACGGTACCAGCAGCCGCCAACGACATCGATTTTTCTCAATTTAAAGGTAAGGCTTACGAGGAGGTAAAACATGATTTGTTGGCCAAAGGTTGGCAGCTTGTCCCTCATCAAGAAGGCGATATTTCTTATAGTCAACAATACCCCGAGGTGACATGTGGTTCGGGCTCAATGGCTATTTGTTCTGTCGGCTTTCGTCACAAACCGCATTCAGTGGCGTTTATCGTCATAGAATCTGATGATCAACTGATCATTGCTGAGGAATACTGAGTTTGCATTTGAACCAAGGCTCAATTTTGGTCGTAGAAATGTCGTTTTCACAAACAAGGGATGGGAAATGCAACTGACCTCAGAAATAGAGTCGAGAATAATAGAAATGGCATGGGAAGACCGTACGCCATTTGAGGCCATCGAATCTCAATATGGGTTGAATGAATCTAGCGTGATTCAGTTTATGCGCAGACGGCTCAAACCGAGTAGCTTTAAATTGTGGCGTGAACGTGTGTCAGGTCGTAAGACAAAACATAACAAGTTACGCAGCCCAGACGTGACTCGAGGTTACTGCCCAACTCAGTATAAGCCGCGCTAGCGGACCGCAGCCAAGAAGCAGCTAAAAAGTACAGCTGACTATCGAACTTTGGTTGCCTTGCTTACTCAACACCGCATTGACATAAAAAGACGTCCGAGGACGTCTTTTTAGTATCTAGCCGCATCCGCGATATCGTTTGAACAGCATCAGGGCGAGATTTCTACAATGCATTAATATCTGCTTTTAATTCAATATATTAAAATTAATCGCAGAATGAATTTGACTAATTAATGGGTAATTTATTTGATAGCTTTTAATAATGTATTGATTTAATTGAAAGTTGTATTTTATTAAATAAAGTGCATATCGAGCTGTGGTTTAAAATGATTTTAGAGCTACAGCTTAGTTTGCGAAATAAATCACTTTTCTTCGGTCGCTATGAATTTGCCTATACTGCTACAACCTTTAGTCAAACAACAGCAAAGGTCAGTGAGGCCGGCGAAAGCGGGTCTTTATTTCACTATTAACATTATACTTATCTAGTTTCATATGGGGTGAAAATTTAAATAGAGTGCCTTTACGAATAGAGATTCGCCACCAATACTTATCGATAAAAATCATTTTAAAGCTACGATGGGTTTGTGACTCCTCAAACCTTTGGGCTGCATTTTGTGTGAATATAGAGAGGTCAAAGTGGACAATAATTTAGCAACTGCAATTCGAAATTACCGTAATGGCTTACAAACTTTGCCCGTTGTTACCAATATGAACACTGGATTCAAAGGTTACAATTTTCTAAATCGTACTCATGGCGTTAATGTAGCTAAGCTGGATAACTGGATTAAAGAACTGGTATCCAGAGGCGGAGTTTTGGCTGATAGACCTCTTGCTACCTATACTCTGCCCGGTGCGCATGATGCCATGACTTTCGCCTATCGCGGCAGTTTCTTTACCCGTAATATCGCCACTTTCGTGCGTGGCGGCACCGTTACCCAAACCCTTAACTTAGCGAGTCAGTTTAAAGCTGGAATTCGCTACTTCGACATCCGCGTCAAAGAGAAGAAAGGCAAGATTTATGGTTTTCATGGCGGTGTCACCTTCGACAAGGTGGATGCGAGACAAGAAATACGCCGGCTATTTATCTTAGCGGCATGCAAAAAAGAACCCATCGTCGTAAAGTTTGTATACAAAGGTAATGCGTTCCCGATTGTAAAACGGATCGCCAACGATTTTGGTCCGCAACTTATGCCTACGTCTGACTACTGGCACAAAAGTGTCGGCGAGTGTATCCGCAAAGGAAAAGTGATCTGTCTATTTCATAAAGCCAAAGATAAGCACCGTTTAAAATGGGGTAACTCAGTCGATACTTTTGGTGACTATAATCAACACAAATCAGGTGGAACCTCTAACCAGCACAATTTGAAGCGTCACGAAAAATACCTAGATAAGCTGATGAACACCAGTTTTAGTCTTGATGAAGAAAAGCTGAAAGTCATGTCGCTTAATATCCCATGTGTGCAGACTGGGGGTAAAAACCTAGCGAGAAATTCCCCCGGCTTGTTACTGGAAGGTTTAGTTGTCGTGGCCACAGGCAGTATTATCCGGCCGGGAACTCTAATCCACCATATCAGTAATAAGTTAGGTGTGCCCCAGAAAAATCGTTGGTTAGGCTTCTACAAGAGCGTCAAAGACACGGAAAAACACGCTGGTGTTAAAGCAATAAATAAGGCTTTTGTCGGCAAGCTCAATGCGCTGGTTGACTCTTGGTACTACTCGATCTACCAAACCGGACATGGTGTGAGACGAGCGGTGCCGACGGCAGATACGATCACACAGAAAGCGTCTGGTGCTGTCAGCATGGATTACGTAGGGGAAAAAGGTCAACTCATTTTGGAGCTCATCGAAGTCAATAATCGAGATTTCTAGGCAGATTACCTTACTCTTCAATCAAGACTGCATAATGACATTTAGTGTCAAAGCGGTTAAATAAAACGCTCAACATGCCTAGGTTGAGCGTTTTTTATCGATTCGCCCTAACTATGGGGTGGGTTACATCCAGTAGGTAAACTCTCATCAAGGCTATCGAGCCCTGCATTTGTCCAAGACGTGTCACAAGTTTGCGGATTGGTCACAAATGGTCACACTGATTAGCATCTTATAAATGTATAGTTTGCACTAAAAGCATTCACTGGAAGGTGGCTATGACGGTGCAATCGGCCCATCGAGTCCTGCTCGTTGAAGACGACGTAGAACTCGCTGAATTGATCAGAGATTTTTTGCAGAACTACGAATTTTCCGTAACCATAGTGACCGATGGCTTGGAAGCTGTCGACCGCATTCTTACGGACTCCCCTGACTTGGTAGTACTGGACATCATGCTACCGGGACAAAGCGGAATGGAAGTATGTCGTGCTGTCCGGCCGCATTTCGAGGGCATGATTTTAATGCAAACGGCGTTAGACGATGACTTAGACCAAGTCATGGGCTTAGAACTGGGCGCCGATGACTACATTGTTAAACAGGTCAAGCCGCGGTTGCTCCTGTCTCGCATACGGGCTTTACTCCGTCGTCATGCTCGAAGTTTGGGTGGAGAAGAGACGAATGAACTCAGGCTGGGAGACTTGGTCATCAATCTGCAACATCGCAGTGTCGCCCTTAGCCAACAAGCGCTGAAGCTAACGACCTCGGAATTTGAGCTGCTGCTGTTGCTCGCTCAGCATGTGGGGCAAGTGGTATCGCGAGATGACATTGCTCAGCGTATCCGTGGCTTTGAGTACGATGGGCTGGATCGTTCGATTGACCGGCGTATCTCTCGCTTGCGCAGAACACTCAATGATGACCCCCATGATCCGGCACTGATCAAGACGGTGCGCGGCGTGGGATACCAACTGTGTGTTGCCAGCTAAGGAGCCCAACATGATCCGCGCGTTTTCTGTGCTTTGGCTAGCGGTTTTTGTCCCTATTATTCTGCTTCTCATCCCTACACAGTGGAGCCCCATTCAACGTCTCAACGAAAGCTTTTCTGAAGAGTTCTATCAGCAAATCTACGCGAACAATGTCTCGACAATGACACAAACGCTGCTGACTTATCCGCAAACACAATGGCCGTCTGTGGTAAAGCAATACGCGCAGCACTTTGCTTATCCGCTCAAGTTACAACCCCTAGTGCAATATCAGGACAACGAGGTTAAGTATCCAAGTTTAGTCGAAGGCCGGATCACGTTTCTCTACGGTGACCCAATGGCGCTGTTGCAGCGCGTAGGGGACAGTGAGCAACTGATCTATTTTGCCCTCAATGAATCGACGCAGCAGGCGGCGCTGAATCAGGCGAAAGGTACCTTGTACCTGATGGCAGAATCTCTGCGCGCGCAGCCTTCCTCGCAATGGGAGGAACATTTGGCTGTGCAAACCGCTTCCATTCCGTTTGTGGTGAGCTTGATGAGAGACGATCAATTACAGCCTCAAGCGCAGGAGGCAATTGCCTTTGCTCCGGGTGAGGCAGTGAGTTATCTCAACCAAGAGGGGCTGGTCGAACTGCTAGCGCCTGTTGTACCGGGGGTGTGGTTGCAGGTGGCAGATCATTTGTCGCAGACCACCCAAGTCAAACTCACCAGTGCCATTGGCAGCTTGTTCTTTCTGTCTGTTTCACTGGCCTTGGTGATCTGGGTGTACCCGTTGTGGCGTGACCTGAAGCGCTTAGTGGTTACCGCCAATGCCTTCGGCCACGGGCAGCTCTCCCAACGGGCGAAAGCGAGTCGATTGTCTGTGGTATCCCAATTGAGCGTTTCTTTTAACACCATGGCCGATAACATTGAAACCCTGATCGCAGGTCAGAGAGAATTGACCAATGCGATTGCTCACGATTTGCGCACCCCTCTCTACCGTCTGCGTTTTGCGCTAGAAATGCTTGAGGATGATACGCTTGCCGTCGCGCAAAAAGCTAAATACCAACGTTCAGTGCAAAACAGCATTGAGGATTTGGATCACTTGATCAACCAAAATCTGCTCTTGGCGCGCTACAGTCGCATGACGGATTGGCGCCAGTTTTCGCACGCCCACCTGGTTCCTGCATTGCAGCAAGAAGTGGAAGAATATCGCTTGGTGCATCCGCATTTGACGGTGGAGTGGTTGTCCCCCCATACCTTAGAGCAACATGTCCTGTTTATCGATCACACGGGGCTGATGCGAGCGGTGAAAAATGTGCTCTCAAATGCTGGGCGATATGCCCGTACGACAGTACGCTTGACCTTTGAACAACACGAGAGTGACTACGTGATCGGGGTGGAAGATGATGGCGTTGGCGTCTCACACCAGGATGCTGAGCGATTGTTTGAGCCCTTTGTTCAACTCGATAACCAAACGCGCGCGAGCGGCAAAGGCCACGGCCTGGGACTGGCCATTGTCAAGCAAATCATGTTGTGGCATGAGGGCAGTGTTCAGGTGGGCACATCGTCTCTTGGCGGAGCGAAGTTTGAGTTACGCTGGCCCTGCCAAACGTCACGCCCTAGTGAGGACGAAGAGTTTGTGACCAAATAGGACACAATCGGTCCATAAAACGCCAACGATTTATTCTTTGTGTGAATGTAATTTTGAGACAACGTTTATTCAGTGACTCAAAAGGACCTCACATGGAACTCAAACTCTCGACGCGAATCAGCCTCGTCCCTCGCTTATTCTTTGCCTCACCAAAGCGCGCGCTGCTGGCCACCATTCGGCGGTTATTGTCTACGCTGGTGCTGGCATTATTGGTTGGCTGTGGCGGCGATGTTAGTGATGGCGAAAAGTACGTCAAACCGACAGTGAATGCAGGTAGTGATCAAGCTCATACCCTGCCGATCGACAGCCTAACCTTAAGCGGATCCGCTAAGACTTATCCTGCTTATCTTTATTCGATCAAAGACACGCGTTGGCGTCAGGTATCGGGGCCTCAGCAATTGGCATTGTTGAATGAGGACGAGCTAACAGCGACCGCACTCAACCCAACTGCAGCGGGCACCTATGAGTTTGAACTTTACGCCAAAGATAGTCTCGGCCGAACTAACACCGACCTTGTGACCATTGTTCTGCATGAGGCTGTCGCTCAAAGCAAGGCAGCGAACACACGCGGTTATGCCGATGACTTTGACGTTATGTGGACATCCGTGACCGATCACTATGCTCAGTACGAGGCAATTCAAGACCAATGGCAACAACTCTATCAGCCGTATTTGCTTAGAGCCAGTGCCATTGACTCACAGGCACAATGGGGCCAGCTATTGATGGATCTTAGAGCACAGGTACAAGGTGAGCAGACAATCTTACCGAATACGGAGCAGGGGGCATGGGTAGAGAGTCACAGCGCCAATGGTATCGTGACGTTGCGTATCCTAGGGATACCCAGTGGGCAACCACACCAACTTGAACAAGCCATCCTCAATGAACTTCACTTATACCCTAATGCTCAAGAGTGGGAATTGACGGGCCTGACGGCTTATGACACTGACCTGCAGACTTGGTTGACTCTTTTTAAGCTTTTTGCCTACCAAGACACATCGGTATGTTTGTGGCGTCGCTCGGCAGAACCTGAGTGTTATACGCTCCCTGCCAACGAGCTGCTAGCAGGCAAGCCTGTCCGGACTGATAGCCAAGAGAGCTCGATGTTAACGCAATTTTTGGCCGCACAAGAGGCAGGGGCAGCGTCCGTGTTGCTTTACCCAGACTGGGCACTAGGACAGGGTAGTGGAAGGCTAGAGACGAGACTTTGGGGTGTCATGTCACCGTATGTTGACTCGGTTGTCTCATTCTAAGCCATGATAATTGCGCGCCGCCGCGGCATAGTTTGCGGCAAGCGGGAACCATTCAGGCTATCAGTGTGGTCTGCTTCAGTATTGCCAATACTCCCGTTTGTTTATCGATATTTTCCTGTTTTGAGAACGAAAGATACCCCTGAATTTGAAGAAATTTGATAGGATTGTCAGGGGTTTAGGCTAAAGGTAAGTGGAAAAGATACTTACTTTTAGCCCTATGATGGGTTGAGAAGAAGAATACCGTTAAGCTCACCCACACTGAAAGGCGCGCCGTTGTTCACGACCATCAAGATCCGATAGGGCAAGGTGGCAGCCTCCGCCGCATTGAGACAGGGTTCAATAAACAAAGATAAGGAGAGTTTAGGGTGTTTCGAGTGATTTACGAATGGCGTGTCGCCGCTGAGAAGATGACCGAGTTTCAGCTTGCTTGGCAAGCAGTGACGGACACCATACATGAAACGGTGCCGGGCGCGCTTGGCAGCGCCTTATACCGGTCGACGCAAACGCCAGACAAGGTGCTCACTATCGCTAAATGGCAAACTCGCCAAGACTGGGAGGCCTTTTGGGGACAAAGCGACCCTGAGTCCATGCGCCCTATGCGCCAGTTGGGTGAGCG
This sequence comes from Vibrio sp. T11.5, assembly GCF_027587155.1. NCBI lineage: Bacteria > Pseudomonadati > Pseudomonadota > Gammaproteobacteria > Vibrionales > Vibrionaceae > Vibrio > Vibrio sp. T11.5. The sequence continues at coordinate 13,687 of NZ_JAPPTP010000028.1, read as the reverse complement.
GGTCAGTGTCGAGACGTTTGACGAAGTGGAAGATCGTACACGATGAGAGCACAACAAATCAGCCACTTCCACTTGGGTGATTGGCACTGGATAAGATGGGTTGTCTTGGCAATTGGTATGTTCACCTCGGCACTGAGCGCAGCGTGCGAGATTGGCGAGATCCGCGCTATACGCAATAGCGCACTGGTCGCTTATCAGGCCAATGAAGTCGGCGATGCAGCCCACCAACTCAGTACCTTTTATGATCAGAAATGCGACTTCTACACCATGGCGCAAAAGTCGGACGCTGTCCTCAATGAGGGGCTCTGGTTGATCAGCGATTTGATGCTTTATTACCGCAAAACCAACCAGCTTTTAGCCTGTTTGTCGTTGGACGATGAGGTGTATCATTCTTGGATGGTGAGTGATCGTTCACGTTATTCACCCAGGGCAGAAAGCGCGCTGCAAACCAATGTGAACCAATGTAGTCGAGCATTAGATACTCAGTTTGTGTCTCCTGAACCCTGTCCGATCGCGGGCTACGAGAGTCTGTCTGCGATACCAGCCTCTTGGCGCGACAACAACCCGTTGTTTCATGAAGTCGCGTGTATCGGGTTAAAGGATAATGAACCTAACCTTATCGGAGGACAACGTGATGGCCCCCAGCTACGCAGTGAGGGAATGCAGTCCTATTTGCAATTGCCAGTGTTGTACGTAAAAAATGTCGTGCCAGTTGAGGGAATACCAGAAGAGAATGAACAGTGGGTCAATCAATACGCTCTTGACGTCTTGTACTTCTCTTCGGCTGAGGAGTCACTCATTGGTGGTGAGCAATGCTATGGGCTCGATTTAAAAGTAGGGCAAGAAGCCGGAAGTTTATTGTTGGAAGGTGGAGCGCATTATTGTTCGGGTGGGACTGCCACTTTCATCCACCGGATGATAGCGACTATCGATTATCCTTTTCGGGTCAGAATGCTTCAACAGCGTATGCATGCAGTCAAGTAAACACACAATGGCCATTCGCGGAGCGTGACAGCTAAGAACGGCGACGGGTGTGGTATACCGGCCAGCGCTTATACTGTTAGAAGTGATAATTATTGTTTAAATTTATATGCGCAACTGCTCATATAAATTTAAAAAAACTGTCTAGACTGTTACCGTCTTTTTAACGGTAACAGGATGAGAGTATGACAGTCGCCACGAGAGCTGCTAAGCGTGTGGAATGGATTGCCCAATGTTTGCCCTTGGTCTGGTTTGTACTGCTGGTTGTCGTGCAATATTCATGAACGTTTTGTGCACGACCGAGTATAAAAAAAGCCAGCGTAATCGCGCTGGCTTTGTTGTATCAGTGACTGACTGATCAATCAGACAGGTAGTACTGCACGGTTGACACGACACGTACTTTTTTAATGTACGGTGTATTACTGTCACGATCGTAAATTGAAAACTGTCCTTGTGTGGCACGCTTTATTTTCCCCAGCGAACTGTCGGAATCTTTGGCAAATTTCTCGGCTACCTCACGCGCATTTTTGGTTGCCTCTTCAATCATGTCGGGTTTGATGTCATTTAACTGAGTAAAACTGTAATCGACACGGTTGGTGTAGGGATCTTGATTGAGCAACACACCTTGCTTGCCTAGTTCCCCGATTTCGTTGATGGCCGTCCGCACCATTTCAATATTCTGGCTGTACACGGTGAGGGTTCGGGTAGCTAAGTAACGGTACTCAATGTTTGTCTCTCCGCCGTATTGCTGGGCTTTACGGTCAGTGACTGCAGGGGATGACAGCGAAACACTCGATGATTCCACTCCCTTGCTATTCAGAAATTGCTGAACAAGGGCCGTCTGTTTGTCAATGTCGCTAAACAGGGCGGTCATATCATTACCTGCGACGGTGAACTGAATCGGCCAAATTACAGTGTCAGCAGGATATTCACGTTCTGATAGCCCCTTAACGGTAACAACGCGCTCATACGCTTTGTACTGGATAGCGGTTTGCTGGATAAAGAACCCTAGTACGCCCAAACCGATAATAAGGCACAGCCCTAACCACATTGATGACTTAGTGGACATTCGCTCCATCTCTCCTCCTTTTTGCTTCGATGTCAATCGATGGAATCACTATCATAACGAAGGCATGTCAATAATGTGGCATAGAAAGGTTAAGATTTGCCGTTATTCTCGACATAGCGACTTTCGATCTATAAAGCTAAAGAAATAAAACGTGATTCAGTCTGCGCTCGTCTTGTCCGTGCCCAGTTGATAGTTGTTGCTAAAAGCAGTTAAGCCCTGTGGCGAAAACGTTATCGCTCGCGAGTCTAAATCACGCTTAGCCCACTGGCGTTTGAGGAGATCGTCCAGTATCCATTGACCTAAACTGCCCGCAAGGTGACTACGCCGTTCACTCCAATCTAAGCAGGCTTTACAAAGAGGACGCCGGCCAGTGGTCAGGGCTTCAACATCCGCCCCTAAACGTTCGAACTGGCGACGACCCTTGTCGGTTAGGTGGGCGTGATGACTTGTCTCAACCAGCCATTGGTTCTCGACCATGGCATCGAACAAGCGGACGCCGAGTTCGCCAGCCAAGTGGTCGTAACACACGCGTGAACGTCTAAGGCGTGGATCGGTTGTTCCCCTCAGGCGAGGGATTGCAGCAGTGACGGTAAGCAACTGCTCTAATAACTCGGCAACTTGGGCGTCTTTCAACTGAAAATATTTATGCCTACCTTGCTTGCGCACGACGAGCAGTTCACCTGACACCAGCTTGTTCAAATGGCTGCTGGCCGTTTGGGCGGTGATGTCTGCTTCTAGTGACAACTCCGTGGCTGTTAACGCTTGGCCTCCCATCAGCGCAGTTAGCATCCTAGCGCGTGCTTGATCGCCGATGAGGCTAGCCAAAATGGCAATATTCGGTTCCATGGTTTCCTTGGTTATCGAGTTTTCAACGGCAACTTAGTAAGGCATTAGGTTCAATGGCGAACCATCATTGACTTGCTCGCGTATTTATTGGTCTAATTGTACGGCAATATTTATATAAGGCATAAGAATGGAAGTTGTACAAAAAAAAGGCAAAATTAAATATACGTTTAGTTTCGAGCAAGATAAATTAAATTACGCTTATGAAGAGTCAACAGAAAAAGGTGATATAGACCTTTACTATGGTGATTTATCTAAGAAAAGCTCTGAGTTCATTGAACAAAACGAGTGGTTAAGGAATGTTGGGTTGCTTTGGATTGTCATTGGAGTCTTCCAGAGTGTTTACGGTAGCATTACTCGAGAGTCACTTTATATCGATCTGATGTGGATTCTTATAGGCGCCGCTTGTTTGGCTTGGTCAGTAATATCAAAAGTTACCTACACAATATACAAAACTGACAATGCTAGATTGCACATCATTCATGATAAACAGCATGATGCTATCGTTAACGAATTAATGAGTCGACGCAAGGCACAGCTCCTAGCTTGGTATGCCGATGTTAACGTTGACAATGATCTAACTAATGAAATCAATAAGTTCAGATGGTTAGCTGAGCAAGAAGTTTTGACTGAAGAAGAATCAAAGCAAAAAATAGAAGAAGCAAAGTTCTATCATCAACAGCAAGGTGATGAAGAGCGACTACTCAATTAGATTTACACCTAACACATATCTGCTTTCAGCCCGTTTTAAGGCTACCACACTCTATTGGCTGCGATAGCAGCCAATGCTTTTCAAACAACAAAATTATCTATCTCGTCTCGCTATTTCGGTAACGTCCGGTGATATAGGTATGACTATTTGATTTTGTTTGACAGTGCTTTAAGGCCGAGGGCAGTCGCCTTTGTAATACTGGTTTCTTTATACAAGTAGTCATTGGTTCCAGAGTCTGTGACTTCAATAACCAAGTCTGATGTTGTTTGACGTAACGTCAGTGCGTTAGTATCAAAACCTTGTGGTTTTATGGCAATTTTATTATCACCTCGATAATTCCAGTTGAAAGTATGGCCTGATTTTGACTCTAGCGTGAGTTCTCTGCAAAGTATCTTGGCTAAATCTTCGAATTCCATTGTTGAGCTCGGTTGTTTAGTGATTGAATAGAAAGGATAATTAATCGATTGCATTTAGCAATCTATTTAAGCGGATTCGCAACGTTTGTCACTTTCGGTATGTACCCGCTTCAGTGTTTGCAGCACAATTGCGATTGTCGCTGCTCACGACCTAATTAAAACCTAACGGAGAATACATGAAAAAGCTCATCGCAGTGGCTTTCAGTTTTTTATTGATTGCTGTGGTTAATGCAGAACCAACTCCTGATTTTTCTGAGGTAGATACGCGAGAAAAAGCATTGAAACTCGTACAGCAAGGACAATTATTTGAAGTGCTGCTCTTACCGACTGAATTAGGTGGCAAAAATGAACCTAGGAATATCGTGTTCGTCCCTGAAGATATTTCGGCGGCACACGAACAAAATACACAGAATGTACTTAGTTTAATCAAGGATAAGCTGATTAATCGCTTAGAGGTCCAACCCGTTTACAAAGAAAATAGCTTTGTTCCTTCGCAAGTTAAAATGATTGGCAGGCACTCCGTTGAAAAGCGCAGGTTTATTACGGTACTTAATATTTGGTAGTAATGGCAAGATTGGCAATGACGTTTCCCAATCCAGATGACTGGTTACATTTGGTGGTCTGGAATAATTTAGTTCACCAGTTGGCTGACCTAGAGATGACCTTGACGAAACCATGATTAAACTCAGTGAACATATGGGATTGGACAAAAAAACAATAAATTTGGACAACAACGACCAAAGTGGTTGGAAACTGCTGATAGCACGAATAAAACCCAAGACATTGTTAGGCGGACTGGTTTTTATTTGGACGATGCTGTCTTTGATTGGGTTTGTGGTTCTTATGTGGCCAGACAATTGGTATAAGTTTGATTGGCCAGAGCAGATAGTGGATATCAACTGGATGCTGTATATATCATCTGGCGTAGTCTGCTTTGCGTGGCTAGTTAGAAAACAGTGCTCTTCAGATGAGAAATTATCTTGCAAAGAGTTGTGCTACTCATTTGTGGGTTTTTTAATGATACACGGCTTCCTTTTTGCCGGCGTGTTAACCCTTTTTGTGCAAGTCGTGCACATTTACAATAGTAAGGAAGCGGCGTTGCATTTAGCAGTGAAAGGGAAAACAAGTCGATTTATAACAGGAGCAAAACCGGCGTGCAAAGGTGGCTTATATTTAGAAAGGTTTGAGCGTATTTGCTACGGAGACAAAGAGATTTGGGCCGCCGCTAAAAAAGGTATGAGCGTGATAGTGATAGGCAAGTTTTCAAATGTGGGTATGGATATTGATGAGATGTACCTAGTGACTAACAAAAACTATCGACCTCGGGGGAAAGTCATATTGATACCGAGTGAGCATACTCACGTCATGACATACGAGGAGCTACCTATGCAAGACGTTGTAGCCTCCGAGAAAACAGGATATGAATAAGAAACTTGAAGCTTGTCTTTAAGTAAGTGTTTGATTAAAAGGCCAATACTCGGCAAGTTTACTTCAAAGCTTGCTCTGTGTTTTAGGTGGCTTGGATTCGTTTTGTGGTATGTTACAAGTCAGTTAGCACTCGAGGAGGAAGTATTCAGATTATAACATTTATAGCCCCATTGATTTTTGTCTCGTTTATCGTGTTTAAGGCAAGGTTTTCGGTATATCAAAATACCCTCGACAATGGCGTTTTAACTTATTTTTCAGCTTTCCTGGCAGTCATTTTTACAGCGATTTTTTACATCTATAAAATTAGAAGAGTTAAACGCGCCGAAACAATGATTGTGGAACACGGTAATTTTGGAAAGCGCCCTAATTCAACAACCCGTTTGTTACCACTTGTTGTTCTTCTGCTGTTTATCTTAATAAGAATAGGTATAACAGCTCCCAATGAAAGATATCTAGGTGACGAGGTTGTTAAAATCAACTTCATAGTTACTTGTAAAGGTGAACGCTCCGTTAAAGGTGGAACAATAAAGTATTTGTGTATCAACGACGGAGAAAGAGACCTTAAATATGATGCAAACGACATAGCATCTCATTATTTTTCGATTGGAGAAGAAATTATTGCCACTACGCGACAAGGTTATTGGGGGTATTTAGTTATTCAAGATCTGCATAAAAAGAAGACTAGCAAGGCACTCGATGAGAAAGCCGTCACTTGTGTTGGGCTTACAGCTTCAGAGTGTGCTCGATACTTTGCTCCGTAGAAAAAGGCGGCTTAATAAACTCAGTTAATAGCTGAGCAAGAAAACATTGGTTTTTTATGTCCAAATGCAGCTGTATCTTTTTGTTGTGTTCTGAATCTCTTCTCAGCCTTAAACAATAGAAGCCGTTTTCTGTGACGGCCTTGTCTAAACCTCATCCTTTACTCGACACATTGTTAACACACCTCTTTACAAGGTACTGATTTTTGACCAGTTAATCGGCCTACGCGCTGAAAGCGTTGACTCTTCTGAACCCCAGCGATATCCTGCAAAAGCACTGGCAAAATCCAGTGCCGGGATTGATACCCCGCACCTTACACATGGCGCATAGATGCCGGCTGAACCTTAGCCTCCATCATGTGCGGCCTAGGCACATCTGTAGAAATCTAAATCGCATGACTTAATGCGCATTTCGATTCGGTATTACGGTGGGCTGGGCGAGGCAGCTCCTTTCGGGGAGGCTGGCCGTTTCCATGTGTGCGGTAGTATCAACCTTGTTCAGTTCACCACCCTTTGTTATGGGGTCTCTGTGTGGTGATGGAAATGTTTTCCTGTTGGAGGTTACCATGCCAAAGCTCACAGACGATCACGTTCTGAAGGTTCTCAATTCAATTTGCTATCGCATTCACACCGAGCCTGAATCGATTCGCTCGCATATGCGTGATTTATCGACGCTGCTCAATGGGCCCGACCCTAAACAAACGTCTAAATATAGCTGGCTCGAAGCGATTATTAGACAAGCGCAACTCAATCGCTTTACTGAGCACTGCTCCCCATCTAGTGGCACTCCCGATCTTTGTTTAGTTAAGATGCAGAACCAAAATGCCTATAATTTGTGTTTTACCCAAGACGTTGACCAATGTATTTGTCGTTTGCAGTCTTTGTGTGCGCAGCCGATTGAGCTGGTGGCATACGGGAAAGCGAAACTCAGCCCAGACGCACTGCTTGAGGTACTGTCTGAACCGCAGATCCAGAAGAACCGTTGGTTTCCATTGAGCGATAGTCAGCGAGATGGGATCGTTAAGACGCTTAAGCAAGATCAAACTCTCACCTCGCGTTGATTGGCCATCAACGAGCAGGCACAGAATCACTGAAGTTTGGGGTAGGGTGGTTGCTCTAAATTATTGTTAGTAATAGAATTTTCACTCTTCTTGCTAATATACCCCCACGCACGCTTTTATATATTGATATGATGTATGGTTCGATGCGTTTGAATTAATTTTTAGTCACTTATGATAGGGTAATGGCAAGTCAGGCAAAGAGAAAAGCGAGACTGCCTGTTGTTAAGAGTGTTATGTTTGTCGGTGAAATGGATAGAATCAATTTTTTAAAACTTATCAAGGTAATTGGTATTGACCCATCAGCTTTTAATTTAAACGGTGCTTCCAGTGATAAGTATTGTTTAGAATTATGTGGCGATAAATGGGAGGTGTTCTATGCCGAGCGAGGAAATAAAAACTCCAGGGTTGAATTTGCTTCAGAAAGTGACGCATTGGAATACCTTCTGAATAAGTTGAAAATGGAGCCAATCGCAACTGCGTTAAAGAACAACTAAAATAACTGGTCGTCACCAAGTTAAGCCTTGCATTAATTTTACAAGGGTCTTTTGGTGTGTGTCCTGAATTTAATTGTTGGCGTAGCTAAATCCCAAATCACCTAGCGGCGTTTGCAAAAATTGATTGTAAAGATAAGCAATTGCGTTGAGCGCTACTTTTTGAGTGTTGATTGCTACGTACTGCTCGTTGGCAAGATAAGAAAGAAAACTCGTTACTTCATTTTCGCCCATATCTTTTGGATGTTTTAGTTTGTTGAAGCGAATAAAGTATTTAATCCAATATAAGTAAGCCTTTTCTGTTTTGAGACTGTATCCCCGCATTCGCATATGTCGTCGAATTTCTTCTAAAAATTTGCTTGCCATCTGTACGCTCCATAACTGTGTATTTACATAGTTTATTGGGTTTGAGTTCGGTTTGAGTATGAAAAATGGCTTGTTTTGTTGAGAGTTCAGTCTCGCTATTGTCAACAGAAGATTAAGTAAGTTATTGTTAATCAAAGGATTGGCACTCTCCCTTCCTGGTATAACGCGCAGTCTCGTTTTTATGTGATGGTAGGGTGTGCAATATGACGTATATTCGATAGTTTTTAATGAGTTATGATAAGTTGATAAAAAATCAGGTAGAGACAAAAACGAGACTGCCTGTTATTAAGAATGTTATGTTCTAGGAGGAATTTCATGTTCGGGAAAATATTTGGCAGGGGTAAAGATAGAGAACTAAAAGAAAACGAAGTCCGAATAGTGCTTCCTGAAGAGTCTTACACCTTACTTGAATGGAAAAAAGATGATTTACCATGCATAGGTATGTTGAACTCTGGACTCAATGGTTTTGAACATCGCGAAATTTTTGGCTGGCATCTTTCTGTAATAATCGATCTTGATGGCTTAGTCGAGAACGGAATGCCTTCGGAAGATGAGCGAGCTATCGTTGACCCATTTTGTGAACAATTGGACCAAGAGATTAAAGCGGGTGGTAATGCGCTCTTTCTTGTGAGAGAAACATGGAATAACACTCGTCGTTTAGTATGGCGAGTATATGACCCTGAAATTGCGCATCAACATCTTCAGCACATTGTTGACCATTATCGTTATCCGCGACAATTTGATTGGCATATGGAACAAGATCTAGAATGGGAACAAGTTAATTGGTACCTCAAGCAGTTACGAGCATAACAAGTGCTTAAAGTCAGACTGCCAACCTATGGCGTTTTTGGTTCGGTTTGGGTTTGGTGATTACGGTGGTCTGTTTGGGTGTCGTGCATTGGCAGCCGCTTAAGCAGGCGTTATAGCTTTGGAGTAAAAATGGGATTCAACTTAACAGAAGAACAGTTAGTTAATACTGAGGTTGAGCTTGGTGCAAGGCTCCCCCATGATTACCGTGAATCAATGAAGACTGACAATGGTGGGGAGGCAACGACTGAAGAAGATGATTGGGAGCTTTACCCAATCAAGGACAACTCCGATCGAAATAGGCTAGCTCGTACGTGTAACCACATTATTGCAGAAACCAAGTCGTGTTCTGGTTTTGGCAACTTTCCACACAATGCATTGGCAATTGCCAGCAATGGTCTTGGAGATCAAATGGTTTTCTTAAAAGAATCAGCACAGTTCAAACCAGAAGTTTATATTTGGCTTCATGAAACCGGAGAGACTCAGTTGCTTGCAAGTTCATTTGCCAAGATAGGAAAGCTATAACAAACTGCTTAAGACGGACTGCCAACGCTCGGCGAATTTACTTCAAAGTTTGTTCTGTGTTTACGGCGGCTTGTTTACGTTTTGTGTTATGTTGTCAGCCACTTAGCAGGGCGTTGAGGCTGTAGAATTTCTTGGTTTTTCTCCAATTTCACCTGATTTTTCGACAACTTTCCCTGTCTAAATTGGCTTAAATACTGAGCCGTGATATTGGTGCTTACGGTGATAATTTAAGATATAGGCGTCGTTGCTGGTTCTGGCAGGTTTTAGAGGGGTTTCCCCCTCTAATGAATGTAATTTCTCAGCTTTTCTATGTTGTGAAGCAAGCTAAACATCGCCCATTGTGCGTTGACTTTCTCTTTACCTCTCAGAGTGAATCGATTCATCTGTTTATTAACGGTGATATTGCCGAAAACGGGTTCAACACACCCAAGGCGCTTACTGTATTGCCGCCTTCCTTCTGGGCTATCAATTTTGCTTTTCATAGCTTGCATATGGTCAAAGTTTTTGGTGTTTTTGTAGATAAAGAAGACTTGTCGGCCTTGCTGTTTACCGGGAGGCTTCCTCATACACTGAGATTGGTGAATGCACTGCCGACAGTCGTTGAGGTAGCCACAAAACTGAGCGCCTCGCTCTCCACGTATTACGGCATTTTTGCTGCTAAGGCGCATCATCTTCCCAGCGGGACATCGGCAAGTCATCGCATCTTGGTCAAACTCGAACATGGCAATGGGATAACAGGTTTTGCCTGTTTTGGACCGCTTCTTACGTTTCTTTGCTTGCTCGGTTTGGTAGGTTTCACTGCTTTGAAAGAGTGGATTGCGGCTGCGAAATGCCGTGTCAGCGATGTAACAATCGTACGGAGTGCCCGCCAAGAACTTGAGATTGGCTTTGCTATGAAAGCCACTGTCAGCCGTGAACTTGATCGTGTGCTCGGTAGAATTCGGCAGTTTGTCCATCTGTTCGTTTAAAGCGAGTACCGCAGGTTTGAGCGTTTGCTGCTCACCGACACTGCCCCATACTTGGCTGTACAAAATAACTTGGTGTTTGTCATCAGTGATAGCAATGCCGTTATAGCCTTGAATCGTGCCCTTCGAGGTAGTCATTTTTGCACTATCGTTGTCAGTTATGTTGCTTTTTATGGGTTTGTTATTAGAGCCTAACTTGTCGTGGGTACTCGCGAGAAATGTACCTATTTTATTGGCGCTGTTATCGAGCTTTTGTTTTTGTCTTAAGTCTTGTGCGAGAACCTCGTTAGGTAGGGCGTCTTGATTTTGATGGCGTTCGATAATGCGGCGACTCGCACGCTCTAGTTTCTCTTTTTTGCGTTGGAGTTCTTCGTGTGTGCCACTCCATTCTTTACTGGCATTGGATGATATTTTACATCCATCAATGGCAAACATGTTACGCCCGATAAGACCTTGTTCATCACATATCATCAAGACTTGAGTAAAGAGTGGTTCAATGGTGTCTTTCATTTTAGCGATGAAGGCAGCGATGGTTGTGAAGTGTGGTCTGACATCGCCAGATAGACACATGAAAGTGACATTGTTGATACAAGCTTTTTCAATGCGTCGACTGGATAGCATGCCGAGAGAATAGGCATAAAAGATAACCTTGAGCATGATGGAAGGCGGGTAGGCGGCCGCTCCGTTTTGGTCATTGCAATAGTGGACATCAAAAGGTGATAGGTCGAGGTGATTATCGACGATATGGGCTATCGCATACTCGATAGTGCCAGGGATGAGTTGCTCATCGATGATGACAGGGACAAACATGTTTTGGTGCGAGTAATCGGTTTTGAAGTTGGGCATAACCGTGTCTCATGACGAATAATTTAGATTAGATCATAAGGTGTTGATGCGTTCAAGTTCATATCATGATGAAATATAGGTAAGATCAGAATTGAGAACGAGTAAGGAAGAAATCCTACAGGCTCGTTAGTTTCCCAGTAGACATAATCAGTCCGCAGGGAATTTTTGTTTTTGATGCAGTACACGCATGATGCGAATGATATCGCCTTCAACCCAGTAGGAAACAATCATTGAAATCTCAGGAATAATAAGCAATCGTCCTCTAATTACGTCTCGTTGGACTCCCATATGAGGTTGCTCTAGAAGGTTCTCAACTTTTGCTTCAATAATTTCGTCGGTTTTGTCAGCAGCTTCGGGGTTAAAGTCGTAAAGAAACTCAAAGATCTTTTCGCGATCGTTAAGAGACTCTTCTTCCCACAAAATCATAACTTGCCTCGGTTACGGATTTTAGCTTTACGCTCGGCCATACGAGATTTAGCTGACTCGTGGTCAACAAAAGTGGCTTTTCCTGAGTCAAGCTTCTCAAAAGCTAAGTTAACTTGTTCAGTTAACCACGCGTCGTGAGATAAAGTCTTTCTCTGTTGATCAGCCAGTTGTTCAGTCAGCTCACGACAAGCATCACTTAGTGTTCTGCCTTGGCTTTCAGCCATTTGCTGGGCTAGTCGTTTCGTTTCTTCATCAACACGAAACTGAATTCTAGTGTCCATGATGTGCTCCATATCTTGTGTGTGTACAAATGTTAGCACCAGGTTTGTAGTTGGGCAACTAACAAGAGACTATGGCGTCAATAGTTAATTTTTGACGCAATCTTTGTCACACATTGTGCCGTCTCTTAGCATTGAATTGAGCGTCACAACCATCTTTCTCATGCAGGCAACTATCGCTACTTTTTTAGGTTTTCCTGCCGCAAGTAATCGTTCATAAGTAGCCTTAAATACAGGCTTTTGGTGTGTGTCCTGAATTTACAATAGTTTTTAATGAGTTATGATAAGTTGATAAAAAGTCAGGTAGAGACAAAAACGAGACTGCCTGTTATTAAGAATGTTATATATTCTAGGGTGTTTATGGAATTTAGAAACGATTATGGCGTGTTTGTGTGCGCGCATGTATTTAAGAAAACTAGGCCAGTGCTCTTTTCTGTAAGAGACTTTGATGGAGATTGGCAGTTTCTGTGTGGTATTGACGGATGCGTAGAAAGTGGTCGCCCTCATCATATTGGTGTGGGTCACCTTGTGGCAGAGGACGCAACCATTAATGAGTTGACGGCATTGGAACCAGGTACCTGTGCAAGTCGTTCTACGCTGGATTCACTATGGGTAGTCGATAAATTAGAAGAATGAATATATAACAAACTGCTTAAGACGGACTGCCAACGCTCGGCGTTCTCAGTTCAAATTGAGTTTTGTGTTTACGGTTAATGGTTTAGGTGAGGTGGAAGCGTCGCTCACTACTTAACGCGGCGTTGATATGACCCCCACTGTCAGTTAAAAAGTAGAAGTTTCTGCTCCCACATTTCCAGAGCCTTACTAATAAATCAGTAGTAGTGTTACCGCATAGGTGAAGCAAGTAATGTCGTCAGTTCTCATGCTGATATACGTGGATTACTCACCGTTGGTGAGCAGAGCCTACCTTACTTGTTCCGTCGTGGCACCTGTCTTCAGTCTATGCTCGTGGTTCAATACAGCTTACGCTCGATTGCCGTCCTAACGCCGTCGGCGGTTGTGCCACACCCGATGCTTCATCCTTTGCGATAACACTAATTCGTTGTTCATGCAGGTAGCCTTGCGATGCGAGTTTTAGGATCGACGTCGCTTACGACAACCTCTCTTGCGATAGCCCAGATATAAGCAATCATTTCTCTAGCGATGGCCACGACAACAACATTTCTATGCTTCCCTTTTTGAAGCAGTCGTTGGATCTCAATAGAGATATTGGCTTTATGTTTGTAGGTATGAGCGCCTTCCACCAATAATCGTCTTGTTCGACTGTTCCCGCATTTGGTTAAACTACCACGCCGAGTTTTCCCGCCACTAGAGCTTTCTGTGGGAACGAGGCCAAGGTAAGCCATGAGCTTTCTGGGATGATCGAACCGCCGTAAATCACCAAGTTCTGCAATGGTGCCGAGGGCGACCAGCAACCGTACGCCACGCATGGCTTGAACTGCTTTGACGACAGGATAGTATCGCCAATTTTTTATCTGATGGAGCAGTTCATTATCGAGTCTCTGAAGTCTTTTCATTCGTTCACTGATAGTAATGATCATCTCTTGCAGAACGATCTGTTGGCTATGGTGAGGTAGGATGAGGTCTGTGAGCCACCGTAGATGCTTTTTAGACCAGTTGTCATTCACTGTTGCTTGCACATTATTGCGAAGTAGGAAGCCCTTGAGTTGGAACTTAGCGTCTTTAAGATCTTTCAA
>NZ_JAPPTP010000027.1:0-56282 GCF_027587155.1 Vibrio sp. T11.5 | reverse complement strand
AGTTAAAATAGGCTAACTACCTATAAAGCTCGCAAAATCAGATTAAATCATTTAAAAAACAACTGATTTGAATTGATTGTTTTTTGATCGATCATAAATAGAGACCACATTAATTTAGGATAAATTAACAACAGGTAAATAGGGTAAATCAACCAACCAAAAACAAGGCTTATCTGTGTTTATGGTTACATTAAAACCAATGATATTTTTACTCACCACACCGCGATGAGACCACAATGGCGGATTCGCAGGCATAAAAAAGCCCGGGTCAACCCGGGCTTTGGTTACAAAAACTGTTAGTTGTGAAATAGTAAGGAATCTAAGCTAACAGCCAGCTATGCGTAACGCCAGTTTTGCCCTCTTCTTAACTGATCAGCGGCCAAACCAAAAGTGTTAAGTCGAGAAACAAAATGGGCGACCCTGCGGTCGCCCTTATCTTTCTTATTAGCCTTTCACACCACCGGCGGTTAAACCTCCAACCAACCAGCGCTGTGCAAGTAAGAAGACGATGGTAATTGGTAATGCAGACAAGACGGCTGCTGCCGCGAAATCACCCCAGAGATAGTTCTGAGGGTATAGGTACTGCTGCATACCAACCGCTAATGTGTACGAGTCTACATCAGAAAGTAGCAAAGATGCCACTGGAACTTCACCGACCACCATAATGAATGACAAAATAAACACTACGGCCAGAATAGGCACTGATAGAGGAAGTAGAACCAATCGGAACGCCTGCCAAGGTGTCGCGCCATCCAATGCTGCTGCTTCTTCCAACGAGTTGTCAATCGTCTCAAAGTATCCCTTAATCGTCCAAACGTGAAGCGCGATACCACCGAGGTAAGAGAAGATTAAACCTCCATGAGTATTGAGACCTAGGAACGGAATATACTGACCGAGTTTATCGAACAACGCATAGATGGCGACCAAAGCCAGTACAGCTGGGAACATCTGGAAAATCATCATTGCTTTTAGGATGGTGTTTTTGCCTTTGAACTTCATGCGGGCAAATGCATACGCCGAAGTGGTAGACAGTGACACGATGAGAATCGAACTAATACCCGCTACTTTCACCGAGTTCCATAACCATGTTAGAACAGGGAATGGTGGTGGCGTTACCGACCCATCCGCATGAGTGACTGAGAAGCCTAATGCCAGTTTCCAGTGCTCTAAAGAGGGATTTTCCGGAATAAGACTGCCCGTTGCGAAATTACCTTCACGGAATGAAATTGCGATGATCATCAACAAAGGGAAGATGATCAGTGCTAGGAAAGCCCACATTGCAATGTGAGTAGCCCAAACACGGTATTTTAATGACTTACCTTGTACCATTGCCATTATGTTTCTCCTTAGTCCTGAGCTACTTTTGTGACACGAAGGTTTAACAGTGCTAGCGCACCAACCAACAGGAAGATCAGCGTTGCGATTGCACTTGCCAAACCAAAGTCTTGACCACCAGCGCCTTCAAATGCGATGCGGTATGTGTAGTTAACCAGAAGGTCTGTATAACCGGCAGGTTCCGAAGTACCAATCATGTTCGGGCCGCCTTGCGTCAACAATTGAATCAATACGAAGTTGTTGAAGTTAAAAGCAAAGCTAGCAATCAGCAGCGGTGTCAAAGGTTTGATCATCAAGGGTAGTGTGATGCGACGGAAATTGTCGATAAAGTTCGCCCCATCAATCGCTGATGCTTCATACAAATCTTCCGGAATCGCTTTCAGTAGGCCCATACATAGAATCATCATGTAAGGGAAGCCCAACCAAGTATTGACGATGATAATCATCAGTTTTGCTAAGAAGGGATCAGAGAACCAAGTTGGGCTGATACCAAACATCGCTTCCAATACCATGTTTACTTCACCAAAGCTCTGGTTGAACAAACCTTTGAAGATCAGAATCGAGATAAACGCAGGTACCGCGTAAGGCAGAATCAATAGAACACGATACACCGCACGCCCTTTCAGCTCTTCCCACTGAACGACGCTTGCCAGAATTAATCCAATCAGTACGGTTAGCGCGACACTAACGGCTGAAAACACAATTGTCCAAATGAAAATACTGATAAAGGGTTCTTTAATCCCGTCGTCTTTCCAAACACGTTCAAAGTTATCTGTGCCAATTGTGACGATGAAACCAGGTGACACCGTTGATCCCACAAATTGGCCATTGTTATCAACAGGCTGGTAAAAGCCAACGTCGTTGTTAGGACGCAGGGTCTCTTGCGTCTCATTGTTGTAGAGTGATTCTCCATCAGCTTGCAAAGTGTACAATGGCACCACAGCAGCAAACTTGCGTAAACCACTCATGCGGATGTCTTCACCGGATGGCATGTGCAGGTCTACCGCACCAAGAACGGATTTGTTCTTGATGATGGTTTTAATTTTCTCTTTTTCGCCTGCTACTTGCTCAACAGGAGACAACGACATATCACCTGGTAGCGTAGCGAGGTTGAATTCTTCCGTTACGAATAGCTGGTCACCTTTTTTGACTGAGATACGATGGCCATTCTCTGTCTTGATCAGGGAAAACGGATAGCTATCACCACTTTGATAAGTACGATCAAGCAGAACAGACTGAGCACGTTCAAAGGAGAGCTGATTTTTTGCACTGTAGTTAGTGAAGGCAAGACCAACGGTGTACGCCAGTGGAAACAGGATGAATAAAATCATGCCTGCGATGCCTGGATATATGTAGCGATGTGCGTAAGTCTTTTTACTACCAAAGATATAAAGAGCAAGTGCGGTTACGATAAGGGTAAGAAGTGCGAACGCAATCTCACCGCGTGAATACATTAAAATCGTCGCGTAGCCATTAAGAATACCGACTGAGCCAAGAAGTGCCCATTTTATGAATACATTTTTACTTGAAGGCAAGCTCGTTGTTGGTGATGTCATTGCATCTGTACCTTGAACTGACTGCATAAAAAGAACCTGCTAGCGATAATAAAACAAAAAATGAAGGAGGAGTTACCCCCTCCTTAAAAAGGTCGACAATTATTTTGTCATTTGTTTTTCTGCGTCAGCCAGAGCTGCATCTACAGACTGACGACCATCAACAATGTTGATGATGGCGTTCTTAGCACTGCCCCAGAACGCGTTCATTTGTGGGATGTTTGGCATGATTTCACCATTCATCGCGTTGTCCATTGTCGCTGCAATACGCTTATCTGAGTCTAGCTCACGCTGGAAAGAGTTTAGCGCAACCGCCCCTAATGGCTTGTCATTATTTATTTTGCGTAGGCCATCGTTAGTTAGAAGGTAGTTTTCAATGAACTCAACCGCTAGGTCTTTGTTTGGCGACGCTGTGCTGATACCTGCTGTCAAAACACCAACGAATGGTTTAGAAGATTGGCCATTAAATTTAGGCAAAGTGGTGACACCGTAGTTGATGCCAGATTTCTCGATGTTGCCCCACGCCCACGGACCGTTAATGGTCATCGCTGTGTTGCCTTGGTTAAATGCAGACTCAGAAACAGAGTAATCCATGTCAGAAGAGATCACACCTTTGTCTACCAGACCTTTTACAAAGTCCATCGCGTCTTTCACGCCTTCATTGGCAATACCCGCATCTTTAACGTCATAACCTTCCGCACCATATTTGAATGCGTAACCACCGTCAGCAGCCATTAACGGCCATGTGAAGTATGGTTCTTTCAGGTTCCACATAATGGCAGACTTGCCTTCTTTCTTTAGTTTAGTGTCAAGTGCTTCGACTTCTTCCCAGCTCTTTGGTGGGTTTGGGACAAGGTCTTTGTTGTAGATCAGAGAAAGTGATTCAACCGCCACTGGGTAACCAATGATTTTGCCGTTATATTTCACCGCATCCCAAGCAAAGTCTACGATGCCTTCTTTGACTTCTTTAGACGGCTTAACCTCACTCAGAAGACCCGCTTCTGCGTATCCGCCAAAACGGTCATGAGCCCAGAACACAATATCAGGACCGTCGCCAGTCGCTGCTGTTTGAGGAAACTTATCTTGTAGCGCATCCGGGTGAGCCACTGTCACTTTGATGCCAGTCTCTTCTTCAAACTGTTTACCTACCTCAGCCAGTCCGTTGTAACCTTTATCGCCGTTTATCCAGATAGTTAATTGACCTTCTTCGATAGCAGCATTTGCACCAAATGAGCCAAGAGCAACTAGGGTCCCTAGTGCCACTGTGCTTAGGGCATTTTTCATGTTCATATCCTTTTTATATTTGTATTGTAGGGCTCCACCGCTGGGAGGTTTCACCGTATTTCGACATACATTTTTAGCTAAACTGTCAATTAGCTCATCCTCCTACTCCCTACGCCCTCGGTATTATGGCCTATTTTCGTGATCATCATCTGTCACCCTAGGCGACAGAAATCACAAAAATGATGCTTAACGTGATCGGCTTCACCATCAGACCCCAGATTTCTTTGAACTCGATCTAACTCCGTGCAGTGAGCGCTCCTCTCCCTACTCCCCGTCTACTACCCCTTTAAAAAAAACCATCAGGAGGATGTAGTCACCATGCAATAAAGCCAAACTATAGTCATCCAAGAGTGGATGGTAAGAACCCTTTCCAGTGTGTTCAGTCATTAACTGAAGCTGGTTTGCAATGCCGCGGGGTTCGCTGTTATGAAGTAGATGTTCTTAGTGATTCTGGTGTCATTACCAGTTTGGATTCAACGGGGGAGACAGTTACTTTCATACGGGGGAAGCGAACTTTTTTTTGGCTTTGACGGGTGATGCGATTGAATCCATCACCCTTATTTTCTTACACTTCAATTCACCTTACCGAATTCCTACTCTTACTGCTCGCGCAATAATTCATATAATGATGGGCAGTAAAATAAAAATATTGATCGAGGGCGAGCTAGATGGCGAGTGTCACGTTAAAAAATGTATGTAAAGCTTATGGAGACGTTTTAATTTCAAAGAACGTCAATCTGGACATTCACGAAGGCGAGTTTGTTGTCTTCGTCGGTCCATCAGGCTGTGGTAAATCAACCTTGCTACGTTGTATTGCTGGTCTAGAAGATATTACTTCAGGTGACCTTTATATCGGTAAAGAACGCATGAACGATGTTGAGCCTTCTCAGCGCGGCGTCGGTATGGTTTTCCAATCTTATGCGTTGTACCCACACCTAAACCTATACGACAACATGTCGTTTGGACTTAAGCTGGCTAAAGCCGATAAGGGTGAAATCGACAAGCGTGTTGAACACGCTGCGGATATTCTTCAACTTAGTCACCTGTTGGATCGTCAACCCAAAGCCCTTTCAGGTGGACAACGTCAGCGTGTAGCGATCGGGCGTACTCTCGTATCGCAACCGAATGTTTTCCTGCTGGACGAGCCACTGTCAAACCTAGATGCGGCCTTACGTGTTCAGATGCGTTCTGAAATCACTAAGCTTCAGCGTAAACTCGGTTGTACCATGATTTACGTGACTCACGATCAGGTAGAAGCGATGACCATGGCCGACAAGATCGTCGTGTTGGATGCAGGCTATGTGGCGCAGGTTGGTAAACCACTTGAGCTTTATCATTACCCACAAAACCGCTTTGTGGCGGGTTTTATCGGCTCACCTAAAATGAACTTTATGAGTGTCTTTATCGAAGCCGTAGAAGACGAGCGCGTCATGGTTCAACTCGCCAACGGTACCGCTTTTTGGATTCCAGTCGATGGCCGTACGGTGACCCGGGGCGAGCGTATGTCATTGGGGGTTCGCCCTGAGCACTTGCTTCCCGCCGATCAAGGGGATGCTGCTATTGAAGGTGAAATCAATATCGTTGAAAAGCTAGGCAACGAGACTCAGGTTTACATGCACATTGACGCGGCGGATGCCGATATGATCTATCGCCAACCGGATACACTTGCAGTCGAAGCTGGCGATAAACTAATGGTAGGTATTCCAGCACACCGTTGTCACTTATTCCACAGTGACGGCATGGCTTGCCGTCGCTTATACAAAGAGGCAGGAGTCGATTTCGAAGAGTAATCGACAAGCGATTATAACTACGCTCGGCTTAATGCCGGGCGTTTTTATTTCCATTACTTGATACTATTTGGGCATTGGATAACTTTTGCTCACCAATCCTGCTTCAAAGACTTAGTGAACTTGGTTGGTCTAACAAGCGAGTATAGGCATAGCATTGGCTAACAAATTGGTGCAGATACAATAAAGGGAGACAATATGGCTCCCTCTCAGCTCATTTGCGACCCAAATTAAGCGCTTTCAACCTGCTTATGGCCTTCTTCAAGGTGGACAAAATCAACCAGATCATCACCCGATACCTGATAAGCCTGACCAAAGCCTTTTACAAACAGACCCTTTTCCGCTTTGAGGTTAAAAAGAACAAAATCTTGTAGTTGGCTCAGGCCATCAATGATTTCACCAAAGCGGTCTTTCATCTGACTTACCACCTGCTGCCACTGCTCTGATTCACGCTCCACGACTGTCGCGACCGCGTCGAACGTCAGTCGCTTACGTGCAAATAGCTGCTTTGACGTGTCTTCGTCTTCAATCATCATAATAGAGACATTAGGATTGACTTGCAGGTTGCGAGCGTGACGCGCAATTTCAGAAATCAATACGAAGTAACCCTCTTGGTTTTGAACAAATGGCGCATAGCTCACGTTTGGTTGACCATCTGCATCAACGGTGGCGAGTTGAAGCGTGCGACGCTCTTGACGAAACTCTTTGATTTCTGGACCAAGACGACCTTGAAGACGCTCTTGTTTTACTTGTGGATCCATTGTGAACTCCTGAATTTTCAATACGTTTTATTTCTATTCATCTTGGCATCCGACACAGTCTTTCATGCCGGTGCTCCTATTTATTTGCGTAGCTCTTGCTGCCACTGCTTGAATGTTTCTACCTGTTCGGCGATCAGCTCACGCTTTTCATTACGGCCAAGGTAAATCTTAAAAATGTTATTGCCTTGTTCACAGAAGAAGCCAAAGTAGTGGCTTTCACGTCCCATGAAGGGCTTGCTAACCAAAGCGATATTTTTCACATTGTCTAACTTAAGGTGACCATGGAGTTCACCTTCCTTACCCATCAAGTTGTAATAACCTCGGGCCAATTTGCCTTTCGGGAATGGCGCTTTCACTTCGAAGATAGAACCAAATGAATGCATTATGGTGGTCACTGGGCCAAAACCAACCAGGTTTTCCAAGAAAGACTGTGCTTGCTCTCCCGGAGCCAAAGCGATCATCTCTTCTGGCAGAGCCGCTACCGCTTCAAATTCAGAAACGTCTAGACGCTCTGCAATTGCAACTGGGAGAAGTGTGGGTTCTTGCTCGATCAGTTGAGCGACTTGTTGTTTTAATGCTTCCATAATAATTCCACTTAGAGTGTCACTTTGTGTGACGCGATTGCTTCAGAATGAGTTTTTGCACATGGTCCTTCCGCCAAACTTCAAATGGCGTCAACTGCTAACCAAACATAACGTGACCTGTTAGTAAAAGTAGTTGATGGCGGCTGACTTCACTTTGTTTAAACGCCGCTTGGGACATAGACAAACGCGTCCAATACATGTTGCTTGGCGGTCATTTTGATGCCAGTTCATACCCAGAGGCCCTGTCTGATGTCATTGCTAGTGGCCTATCCTTTGCCCAAATTGATTGAACAAATTTATCAATTGCCAACATCACATAACATCTCTCAACGCTTCTGGTATAAGGGCTGACGATAAATGCTCCATCAATGGCGACGATCATAAAATGGAGGAAATGATAATGCAATTGATAATTGATCTTATTTCGATTGTAAGTAATAATCTCACTCCGTGTTGTAAAAAATGATTCATTCGTGAGGCTGGTAGTGAACCTAAAAAGATATGCGATAGCAGGAGGCGTTTCACTCGCTCTTCATACCGCTGTTCTCTTTGTCGCTGATGAACCAAAGCTTTATGCGATGCCTGCTGGTGCTCAGTCTTCCTCGGTCACGCTTAATTTCAGAGCCGTATCCACTCCGCAACCACCAGCCGTTGCTCAACCTTTACCAGCCCCTAAACCTTCAAAGCCAGTGAAAGAATCACCACCGGTAAAAGAGAAGTCGGTGGTAAAAAAGCCAGCGCCTAAGCAGAAAAAAGTGGTTGAGAAACAGGTCGCTCAGAACGTTGAGAAACCTGAACAAAAAACCATTGATAAAGAACCTGATGTTAAAGAGCAGCAGGAGAAACCAAAAACGTCCAAACCCGCTGAAGTCAATCAGGGCGCGAGTCGCGAGCCCGTTTTAATCAAGAAGCCAAGTTTTCGCTCACCACCTTCTCGTCCTTCATATCCTCGATTGGCACAAAAACGCCACATAGAGGGGGTCGCTATGTACGAAGTCTGGCTGGATGAGAATGGCAATCAGGTAAAACAAGTCCTTATTTCTTCTTCCGGAGCCACTATTTTGGATAACTCTGCTCTGAAAGCCATTAAACAATGGGAATTTTCCCCAAACATCGTTAACGGTCAAAAAATGGCTTATCGAGTCAGACTACCTGTCCGTTTCAAATTGGATTAACCATGGAACAACTACATCAATTACAACAGCAGCTTGGCTTAATGACTTGGCCACTGATCATTTGCTCAGCATTGACCGTTATGATCATCACCGAGCGTTTGTTTCAAGTCATGATCAGTCTTGGCGTAGGTAAACGCGCCATTCGCCATCAACTCAACCAAATCTCCCCTAGCGACAAACAGCAACTAGAGGCCCTAGCCGAGACGCTTTCTCCGCGTCGCCCGCTTCTCTACAAAGGTGTGGCAATGCTGTTAGCTCACCATTCATTTTCCAAAGTTTTGCGTGAAGATGCGGCAGGCATGTGGCTTCAGGAAAAGCGTCATCAACTTAATTCTGGTCTGCGCTTGCTAACACTCATTGGAGTGATCAGCCCATTGATTGGTCTGCTGGGAACAGTACTTGGCCTGATTGACATGTTTAAGGGCGTAGCTGCATCAACGGGTAATATTACGCCCAATGATCTTGCTGACGGCCTAGGTTTAGCTATGCGTACCACTGCTGCTGGCCTACTGATTGCCTTACCAGCTATCGCCGGGGCTCAATTGCTTAGCCTGTGGGCTGATAAAGTGATGGCCAAACTAGAACACACCCTCAATTACGTTAACTTGTGGTTGGAAGGTATCAGTCTGCAACACGTTTCTCCTCGCGTTTCTCAACAAACTTCTATACCCGTTACCGAGGCGTCGTCATGATTAAAGTATCACAACAGAAGAGTGACTTCGGTCTTACCCCCGATCTCACTCCTCTACTGGATATTATTTTCATCGTCATGGTGTTCCTAATGCTCACCGCGGCCGTCAAGCTAGATTCGCTCGAAGTCGACTTGCCAGTCACCGACTCACAAGCCGTTTCAGAGGTGGATAACAAATCGATCACCGTCAATATTATCAACCATGAGCCTTACTGGGCAATCAATGGCAAAGAATACATTGACTGGGAGAACTTCACGCTCGCGCTACTCGAACAGCACAAATCAAATAACCAACCGATAGTGATTGGCGCAGAAAAAACCGCTGACGTGCAACACCTCGTCAAGCTGCTCGCTTTTTTACAAGAAAATGGTATTCAGGCCACACAGTTACTTACAGAAGAGTCGATAAAATAGAGTCTATTATGCTTAACAAAAAATTGATCAACGGATTGGTCGCCCTTTCTCTTTCTGCGATTGCGGCTAGCGCCATCGCCAATGAACGTATTATCAGCGCGGGTAGCGCGGTGACAGAACTTATTCTTGCTTTGGAGCAACAAAACCAACTGATTGCTGTTGATGTCACCAGCGAACTGCCACAAGACCTTACTCTGCCAAAGATTGGGTATCATCGCCGTTTATCGCCCGAGGGCTTGATGGCACTTAACCCAACACGCTTGATTGGTTCAGATGAAATGGGGCCAGAAACCAGTCTGAATCAACTAAGAACCGCTGGTGTTGAAGTCGATATCGTCAATACCTTACCAACCCCTGAAGGCTTACTGGCACGTATTGATGAAATTGCGGCTCTAACCGATAGCCAGAAAAACGCCCAAGCACTGAAAGCAGAGGTCAACCAGCAGATCTCAAGCCTTGAGAAAAATAAAGCGAAGACCAAGCAAGCCAAAAAAGTTCTGTTTCTGCTGCTCCATGAAGGACGCTCAGCCAACGTCGCAGGGGCAAGCACAACCCCCAACGCGATCATTGAGCTAGCCGGAGGCATTAACCCAGCAGCTGGTAAGTTGGATTCTTATAAACCTCTCTCAACCGAAGCCATGGTTGAGATGCAACCTGATGTCATTCTGGTCAGTGGCCGGAGTTATGAGAAGATGGGGGGTGCCGACGCCATTCTGGCCAAGATGCCACTCTTGGCCGCCACACCTGCAGGGCAATCAAAAAACATTATCAAAGTTGACGGCCATGCGTTGGTCGGCGGCCTTGGTTTGAAGAGTCTTTCTGAAGCTGAACGTATCAGTCACATTCTAGCTGGTGTGGAATAGCAATCCGCTTATGTTGTTACGTCGTACCCCTTTATCTGCAACGCTTTTGCTGTTTGGCTCTGTTCTAACGCTGACAGCACTGGCATCGGTAACCGTTGGCCCAATGAAGATTAGCTTTATGGACAGCGTCTACAGCCTTATCTTACGTTCCAATCAGCTTGCACCGCACATCAATATGGTTATCCACGAGATTCGCTTCCCTCGAACCGTTCTCTGTATGTTAGTCGGGGCAATACTAGCGATTTGTGGCACTGTCATGCAGGGCCTGTTTCGCAATCCATTGGCTGAACCGGGCATTATTGGTGTCTCTGCGGGCGCATCACTCGGCGCTGCGTTTGCTTTCGTCATGTTTGCCACGTTCAGCCTTGACTACCCACAGCTGATGAACTTCGCAGCCGTGCCTCTGTTTGCTTTTTTCGGTGGAGCCCTGACGACCATCATGGTCTACCGACTGGGGACCAGCAAAATGGGCACTTCTGTGACCATCATGCTGCTCGCAGGTGTCGCAATTAGTGCCCTCTCCGGTGCGGGCATCGGCTTTATGAGCTTCGTCGCCAATGACCAAATGTTGCGTGATCTATCCTTGTGGCAAATGGGCTCTCTGGCAGGAGCAAACTGGACCAGCATTGCTCTTTGTGCTGTAACCTTACTGATTCTGCTGGTAGTGTTTATGCGTAAAGCGATGCCACTCAACGCATTGCTGCTTGGCGAAGCCGAAGCGAATCATCTTGGTGTCCCCGTACAAAAGCTCAAGCGTCAATTGATATTGCTGACGGCCGTAGGCGTCGGAGTCACCGTCAGTGTATCAGGGATGATTGGCTTTATAGGCTTGGTGATCCCTCATTTGGGAAGGATGCTTTCTGGACCAGACCACCGCAGTTTACTGCCCATCTCTGCTCTAATGGGCGCGCTGTTGCTTACCTGCGCTGATATGTTCTCTCGAGTCGCTTTCGCGCCTGCAGAACTCCCCGTAGGTATCGTCACCGCCATTATTGGTGCGCCGTTCTTTATCTATCTGTTGTTTAAACAAAAAGGCAAGATTTTGTAATGGGTGAAGTTGTACTATCCGCAAAGAACATCTCGATCAGCTTTGGTCAGCGTCAGGTTCTAGACAAGATTGATATCGAGATCAAATCAGGGGAAGTCACGGCCTTGCTGGGCCCCAATGGCGCTGGAAAAAGCACGTTGCTCAAATTGCTTTGTGGTGAAATCCCGTCAGATAATGAAATTCACTACTTTGGTCAACATAAGGAAAAATGGGCAGCAAGCACCTTGGCGAAGCACCTAGGTATGCTTCCTCAACACAGCACATTGAGCTTTCCATTTTTGGCACATGAGGTCGTCGAACTCGGCGCGATACCGCTTAATTTGGCCAATAAAGAGACGCAAACACTTGCCAAAGCTTGCATGAAGATGACCGATGTCGAACATCTAGCTCAACGGCTCTACCCTTCTTTATCTGGAGGAGAAAAACAGCGCTTGCATCTGGCTCGTGTACTGGTTCAGTTAGCCCATTCAGGTGATAATAAAATCCTAATGCTCGATGAACCGACGTCCGCACTCGACTTGGCACATCAACATAATACTTTAAAGATTGCGCGCCAATTAGCGGATCAGCACAACACGGCGGTCGTGATTGTGTTGCATGATCTTAATCTGGCAGCGCAGTATTCCGATCGCCTAGTCGTGCTGCACAACGGTGATGTGGTCTGTGACGCGCCACCATGGCAAGCGCTGACACCAGAAATGATAGCGTCGGTGTATGGTTACGCCTCGATCATCAACAAACATCCGACGATGGACTTCCCCATGGTTTATCCCGCCGCATAGCATAGAGGAGCGCAACCGCGCTCCTTTTTCATCACACCCCTACACGATGTTGTGAGTTGAGTCTCTGCATCACAGCACTTTTGGCCTTGGACGAAAACAGCATCAGCAACAACAAAGCAGAGGACACAGCGCATAAACAAACATAGAGAGCGCTGTAATAACTGTAAAGCTCACCCACCACACCAACGGCTAGGCTGGCAATCAACATACTCACATTGAGTAAGTTGGAAAACAGCGTCGATGCCGTTCCTAACCTGTCACGCATCATGTTTTGTAACACAACCATTCCCAATGTAGCGCAAGTGCCAATGAAGACACCATTGAATATCTGGGCGACGATCAACGTCATTTTATCTGCCGCCGTCAGCATGATCAGAAAAAATACACAACCACTCATCAAGCCAACACAGATCACTCGCACAGCGCTATATCTGGCAGCCAACTTCCCAGCGTAGAGCATAATGGGGATCTCACACAGTGCGGCAACACCGAACAAGACCCCCAGCCAATTGGCGTCTACGCTGAGCTCTTGTGATAGGTACAAAGGTATACTAACGATATACAGGTTGTTAGCAGTAAAAGCACATACAAGGACACCAGCATAGATAACGATCATTAAGTTGAACGAAGAACCCTGCGCCGGCGTTTCGTTTTGTTCCTTTAGAGGCTTCACCGCACTCCCTGGCAGGTAAAAACCAATTACCGCAATCGCCACGCTCACTATGACGGCGGAAGTCATGAAAGACGCACTGAATCCGAACTGTGCTTTGAGGACAAAGGCGATCGGAGGACCGAACACCCATGCAATAGCAATACCCGCTCTCATAATAGATAAAAAGCTCGTGCTGTCTTCGAATTGACTATCGCCGTACTCTCTTCCAAGGGCAAACAACTGACCAAAGGCAGCCCCGCTAACACTCCCAAATAGGGTCACCACCAGGATCGCCAACCAGAACTCGCGAATAAAAATAAAACTCACTACGGTCACTAGGTAGCAGCCCAAAGAAACCATCAGTATTCTTTTTCTCTGCCAGCCTTGATCAGAATAACGAGCGATCATCTGCGAAACCATCACAGAACTGACCACGGCCACCACCATGTAAACTGACAACATCATGGGAGGCGCCCCTATGGCTTCAACCATAAACAAACTAGAAAGAGGGTAAAAAAATGCTCCGCATAAGCCGGAGATGAAAGCGGTAACAATGAATAACATCGCGATTTTATCTTTAAACATGTGCCTGCTCTTTGTAGCAAATAGACGAAACAATACCGAGGTTTGATTCGCTTAAGTCTAATCAATCAATAACCGCCAAATTAATGGTATTCGACCTATATCTAATACTTTGCCTTCAAGAACTGCATTTTCATTGACAGCTTTCGCCTAGTCTATTTAGCCTAGTATCGCCTCAGTAAAGGACGTTACATTGAAACCGTTTATCGAAAATATCAGTCACCAAGCCAGCTTCAACTGGTTGATAAAACACTTTCACTGCCCAGTTCCAAAGCAGGAATACGCCTGCCCATGGCACTATCATGCTGAATACGAACTGGTGATTTATCTCGACCCTGATCAAGTCTTCGACGGCAATTACTTTGCTGGCGATGGCATTGGCAAAATTCATAATCTGTCGATGTTTTTGTACGGCCCTGGGTTACCCCATATGTTGACAGGACGTTTATCCGGAGAAGGACAAAAATCCCACCATACGATCGTTATATGGTTGAAACATCAATGGCTTGAGCAGATACAAGAACTGATCCCAGAAGCTCGCCAGTTACAGCGATTGTTAACTGACTCTGCCTATGGCGTCGAGTTCAGTCAACCAGTCGCCCAGAATGTCCGTGATCTGGTCGAGAACTTTGATGGTCTAAACCCTCAACGCCAAGCATTGCGCATTGTCGAGATAATACTTTTGCTCACCGATGACAGCACAAGGCGCAGGTTATCCGCGTCTCCGTATTACTTACATCAATTTAAAGACGACAAAGAGTCGTACTTGCGAATTGAAGAAGCTCGGAAGTACATAGAACAGCATTACCATCAGCCGCTCAAAATGGATAACTTGTGTCAGCTTCTCCATATGAGCGAAAGCGCCATCTATCGCATGTACGAAAAACACTATGGTGTGAGCTTTTCACAACACCTCAAACAATATCGTATCGGCAAAGCCTGCGAACTACTGGCAAGCTCAGACAAGCCAATCGCACTCGTCGCAGAACTGGCAGGGTTTCACAACCTGTCTAACTTTAACCGTCAATTCAAAGCAATGAAAAACATCACGCCTTCAGCGTTTCGTAGGCAATTTAAACCATACTAATCCGGCTTAGACATCATAGATGTCAACACTACAAACCCATCAAATGTTATGTTATAACATTTAAATACAACCATAATGCCGAACGCACCATGCCATTGAACCGCTCATTGCTGATCTTGATTGCTCTCACCTGTTTCTCCATCGCTGCACTGATTGAAATTGAGCACAACGAAAAAGCCCAATCAACCCCGACCTCGGTAACGACAGTCTCTTATCATTCACTGCCGGGGGCGATCCCCCCACCCAATCATCCCATAAAGGTGCACTACATAGTGAAAGTCGGCGATACGTTGAGCTCGATCTTCTCATCCTGGAACCTCCCTTATCATACCTTGCAGAAGGTACTGGAGGCTGACCTTACTTCGCTCAAGCTCGATACGATAAAGCCCGGCGACCATCTGGAATTTGTCATAGACGCAGATTCTCGACAACTAAAGTCACTCATTTTCCACCAAAGTCTGGTTGAGCAAGCCATTTATGAAAAAGAGACCAGCGGGCAATTCAGCTACCGCTTTGAAGAACAACCCGGACAGTGGCGTTCAAAGCTCTATTCCGGCAACATTAAGGGCAGTTTCTCGCTGACAGCTCACAAACTAGGCTTAACAACCACACAGATCGCTAACATGACTCGCGTCTTGGGAGATAAAGTCAACTTCGCGCGCGATCTGCGCGCTGGCGACTCCTTTAACATTCTGGTCAATGAACAGTATTTGGCGACACATAAAACCGGCAATACCGAAATTGAAGGCATCTCATTGACAATAAGAGGCAAAGAGGTCGCTGCGTTTCTAGCACCAGATGGCCGCTTCTATGACAGGCAAGGCAATAGCCTAGAGCAGGCCTTTGACCGATTCCCAGTTACACGCGCCTATCGAAGAATCACCTCACCTTTTAACCCAAAAAGAAAACATCCCGTTACGGGCCGAATCTCTCCCCACAACGGCACCGATTTCGCAACGCCAGTCGGAACACCTATCTATTCGACGGGCGACGGTAAAGTGATTGCGATCAGAAATCACCCCTATGCAGGTAAGTATCTGGTTATAGAGCACAACAGCGTTTATAAAACACGCTACCTTCACCTTAGCCGCTTTCTTGTTAAGAAAGGGCAACACGTTAAGCGAGGCCAGAAAATTGCACTCTCTGGCGCAACAGGACGCCTGACAGGGCCACACCTTCATTTCGAAGTGTTGGTGCGAAACAAAGCGGTCGATCCAATGAAAGCCAACCTGCCTCTTGCGACCTCCATTCCGAAGAGTATGTCCCAAGCGTTTACGGTTAGAATGGCCAGATTTGATGACAAAGTAGCTGCGAAGAATGAACTCGTCACGACAGACGCATAACATTCGATTCAGCAACGTTGGCAATTAGGGACCACTCATTCTCATTACAAGCGTCAGGACATTGATGAAGTGGGCTAGAGTTGTTCCTAATCCCAAGTTTTGTTCGCCAAAAACTTCGAACGGTGTGTACTCGTACGACCAGCACCAATACTATATGTTATCTGTTGGTATACAGTGAAACGACAGCGCTAAGCAGTCGTGTGTGGATGACTTTTGGGCTTTGGTACCGTCAATGGCATGAACTTCCAAACACCCTTGGCATCATCGCCAAGAGTGTTTGATTAATTAGTAAGATTAGCTCGGAGGTCTTACGCCAACAGTAGGCACTTAGCCACTGCCTCTTTCACAAGGCGTGATCGGTCTTTTGTTAACGGCTCCATCAATTGCGTCGCATCATTCACTTGGCTTAAGATCTCTGGAAGTTGTGCACGCCTGCCTGCGTGAAGGTACTTCAGCGTGCGCTTAAAGTCGCCATATTGTCCACGAGCATGGGCTTGAATAAACTCACTGCAAGCTTCAAACTCAGCGTTTTTAATACAGAATAACGTCATGTGGGCAGTATCAATCTCTAATTGCAACATCCAATTGAGTAAAAACTGCATGCCCTGCTCAGAAACTTCTGCTTCCCTCTCTTCTTCTAAGTAGCTGTCGAAATCAATCTCACTGTGGGAAAGTTGATGCAATAGCCAAGCTTTACCGTGTTGTTGCTCGATAAATTTAAAGCCGCGATAATCATGGTTGAACATAAGTTTGACAAACTTGTCACGCACAGGCTTTTCAAGCATCCACATTAATTGGCCCAAGCTGTAGAGGCGATATTCATCCAGACTTGGACGCAAGTTCTCTGTTGCTATTTGCGCACGATACAATGCGGAAATGGTCGGATAATCGATATTCCCAGCAAGGTAGGCTAAAGTTTGCTCGACTAGATACGTAATACGTTGTGATGTTTGTTGCAGTTCAGCAATACGCGTTAGCAGCGCATGAGGCTCAAGGGCCTCATCAACAATCACTAACATTCCACTTGGCAGACCGCTGCGGTAAATCTCGAGCGGCACGTCATTGTCAGCCATAAGCACAACATATTGATCACCTTGTTTCTGCACCACTGTACTAGCAAGCCAGCTCATACCATCCATATGGCAAGGCTTATCATGTACGGTGTTGTCATCGACGATCACTGGTTTGCGCAGTTTAGCCGGCACTTTTTCGCCCTCACCCACATACAGACAAAGGGTTCCTAGCTCGTGAGCAAACGCAAATTCCCACGACGTAACGTTGTGCTGAATAAACAGTTGCAGCGCTCGCTTAAAATCATGCTCTATGTCTAAAGTAATGCTTGGATATTTAAGTGATGCATGATGCAAGAAAGCCACACGGTCACTCTCGTTGATAAACTTCAAACCTTCATGTAGCGCCTGCGCGTTTTGACGATCTTGGCTGCCAAACATACTGGTTGAGGTATTGGTGATCTCACTGTAGCGATCCAGCCAACTTGAATATTGTTCAATGTCGCCAGTGACACGGCTCATCCGGTAGGCGTCGAGAATACCTCTGTCGATACCCGCTTTTATGAGTTGATCGTGAATGTCTATCTCATCCAATACGTTATTGAACTCGATGCTCCATGAATCATCAGAGTATGCACGCAGCACGTTTCGCGCAACCCGCACAGGCGCTAAAGCGGTAATAAATGTCCATAGGCGATCGGCTTGCGCTCGTTGCGGTAAAGGCAGTTGTCTTAACCAAAAGGCCATTAAGGTAAAGCGCTGGAAGTCTTCATCGTGATCGTGTAAAAAATCATAACCTTGTTGATATTCACTGAATTTATTGAGGTAGAGATCGCCTCGACAAACTTGATCACGCACTAGTTGTGGTTCTAAAAGCGCCATCACACTCTCTTGATCTTCACTTGGGTTTTCGGCGCAGAAGTAGTCGCGTACTCGGGCGACATCATGTTCTGTTAACCCTTTGTGTTCTGGGCAATGATAGCCTCCCTTGATAAAGGCTTTATCCAGCATTTTATCGACCGCTTGCTGCCAGATATTCTGCTGATTTAAGTCATTGATCAGCGCTTCACTTACCTGATCACGAATACGTTGATTGAAATCTGTGTGCAATTGATAACATGTGAGAGCGATAAAGCCCATATGTGCTCGTGGATAATGCTTCGGATGACATCGTTCACGAGAACTTCGCAGTACACTGTCGACCATCTGAAGATTCTTTTTGTACAGAATGCCATCCACATCTGTGAAAGCGTAGAAGATGGATTGTATCTCACGTGTTAGGGCGCCATCTTGCTCGTTGTCTGATTCGGTTTGTGGTACTGGCAACTGGCTGTAACGGCGGTAATAGTCTTGGCGAGACATGAGCGGTTGTTCTTCGTCCGTAAGCGACTCCATCATGTACTCACTAAACTCGCGTTTACCCAATGCTCGATAGAAGACATCGATGACTCGTAAATACTGCTCGCATCGCGCCTGAAGAAGAGAGGCTTCGCTGTCTGGGGTGATGTTGAGAGTGATGGTCAATCCATTGGCATGTTCAATCGTGGTTTCTTGACCGAAGTGATCAGTTAGTAAATCCCCACGCACAAGATCAAGAACACCTTCGATCTCGTCTGCAACACCTTGGTTGTTGTATGCCCACTTGTGTACATGGTCATCAATATGATCCGCCATCTCTGGCGCATGCTGGCGGGCAAGAGGCAACAGTTCAACCTCTGAAAGTGTCTCCAAAGCATCTATTTCAGAGCCATCTTCGATGTAGCGCCATAAACACTCGCCCTGTGGAAGAGCAAGGATCAAAGGTTTGAGCACTTCACTGCCATAGTTAAGGTCATAACGGCGATCGTCGCGTTCCCGAGAGGCCAGATATTTGGCGCGCTTCTCCAAGGCGCTATCCGCGGGTTTGACTAAGTCAGTAGTAACTTGGCTTTCGATGTAACATTGCAAGTCGTACGCTTCGTCTTCGAGAGTGCTAGCCATAAAAGGCTGCTGCATAAAACTGTCTTCTTGCTCATCACACGCATAGCGACCAGCAAATAGAGTTTGGTAGAGCCAAATAACCGGTTTATAACTGTTCCACTCTGCTTCATCTGGTTCGTCATCATAGATCCCGTCGTAAGTTTCAAGCAAGACTGGCTCGGCGATAAAACGTTCTAGCACCATCTGTTTAAAATGGTCATACTGGCTCGGATTCTGTTGTAAGTATTCGCCCAAAGGTTGATGAGTCGTTTCCTCACTGTAGCGATCAGCCATAAACATCCCTAAGCGGAAACTCGAATTGTCACACCAAATGAACGCTTTGATGACCTCTGGATGCCAGCCATGCTCATTCAAAAACGTAGCAAGGTATTCCTCATATTGAGTGGCATGCTCATCATCCCAATACGGCACAAAGAACTGACCGACTAGGTAGGCAAATTGCAGATCGGTTTTTGCCAGCATATACAAGGCTTCAATGCCAAAGACACGCATATCATCTAGCCACATGTCATCTGTATCATTGACGCGGCGTGCATACGCAACGATCGATTTGGCGGTCTCAACTACGCTTGGTTTAAGCTGAGGGTATTGCAGTGCTGCGGCGAACAAAATCACTTCCGAGATATACACTTCGCGCTCATCAGTAATTTCATGAGCGTAGTAGTGGCGTCCACCTTCCTGCCCCATATTAAGGGCTGATTTTAACAGTTTGAGGTTTTCACCAGCATCGCTTGGCTGTAAGCGGCGCACACCGTGTGCGTCTTGCTGCTTGAACTCCACATCAAAATGGTGCGGGTTGAAAGCATCGCCACTTTTTAATAGGGCTTGATACTGGTGAAGTGCAGATTCAATTTGCTCAGGTTTGTGGATATCAAGGGTGATTATTTGGTGTTTATCAAATTCGCTCATGGACCGATACTGCTTGATTAAAAATGTAATAACACTATTTCAAAACCCTGAAAACGCATACTGATGCATATGTTAATTGTGACTACATTCAAATTTTGCCAGTTAGTCAAACGCATTCATTGTTCAGGTAGACCCATTTTTGCTCGCTCTGTGGTGCAAGTACAGCGTTTAACCACACGCTTTTAAACAGGTTTTCGTTTCGACATTACCCCAACGGGGACAGGCGAATTGTGCGCAAGGCACATCTTTTGGGAGTCAATGCTATTGTTCGCAGGCTTGTTCGTTGAGGCTTACTCGCCATCGCTTGTGGCTTTCTTGGAGACCATTGTTGAAATTGAACCTGTGATAGAGACTACAAAACCATTTTCTACGCTAAGCGTGTGACGATTCCGAAGCATTAATAAAAGATTTTATGACAAAGACGAGTGTCTTAGCTGCCAAAAGGAGATTTGATTAAGCAGGTACATACAGAAAGTAAAAAAGCCGTTGAATATCAACGGCTTTTTTAAAAGTGGCGGAGAGATAGGGATTTGAACCCTAGATACGCTATTAACGTATGCCGGTTTTCAAGACCGGTGCTTTCAACCACTCAGCCATCTCTCCGTTGCGGGAGGTATACTAGGTTTTGGCACGAGTTTTGTAAAGCGTTAATTTGCGCCAACGAGCTTAAGTGACGATAAACTAACCACCTGTTTACTGTCGTTTTTGCCGAAAAAGCAATAATATAAGTCGATTGTGGAGAGTAAATACTCTAAACGGCATTTTCTAATAAAATAATGTTTTATTAGCAAGTTTCTGATTTAAATAAAAAATAATACTTTGGGAAAACACCTGTACGCCCGAAAGTCATTGCACACAATTGTGAAGTAATTCAAAATTAGCAGGTTGACCTTTATCAATACTAGATTTCTGAGGTTTTTATGAAAGTCGCTGACCTATTTAAACATCGTGGTGATAAGCAGCACTCAGAGCTCATGCAATGGGTATCTCCTGCTGTACGTGAATATTGGGGCGAGTTTTTGCACAAAACAAACAACCGCCAACTATTTACTCGTCTAAGAGATTTGCAACGCCCAGCGGTCAACGATGAAGTACCGACAACCGTCGTGCCGGTGAAAGCCGAGCCAAAACCTATTGAGCTAAAGCCAGAAGCACAAAAGCTCTATGATGAGCTGCAAAGCAAGCTAGGTGAAATCATTCACACCGGTGACTGGCTCAATATGTCTCAAGAGCGCATAAACCAGTTCGGTCAAGTAACGGAAGATATGCAGTGGATCCACACCGATCCTGAGCGTGCTGAAAACGAATCTCCATTCAAGACAACGATTGCTCATGGCTTTCTGACACTCGCAATGCTGCCAAAGTTAACGGACAGTGTTAACCCAGACCATACATTATTTCCAACCGCAAAAATGGTGGTCAATATTGGTCTTAATCAGGTTCGTTTTCCTTATCCGGTTAAAGCCAACAGCCGAGTTCGTGCGATAAGTCGACTCTCGAAAATAACGCCCATTCGCAAAGGTTTAGAAATCGAGCGTGAAATCAAAGTAGAAATTGAAGGGGTTCGTCGCCCAGGTGCTGTGGTGGTATCCGTGATTCAATTGCACTTTTAAGTAGCCACTTATTTAAAAAAGGAGAGCCAAAAGCTCTCCTTTTTTATCGCTATTATTTATCCACTGGCGTATAACCATACTCGCTGATCAGAGCTCTAGCCTGCTTGCCTTTCAGGTACTGGATAAACGACTCAGCCTCTTTACCTAGTTCTGATTTTTTGTACAACACAAGGAATGGACGTGCAAGCTCATACTTGCGGTTGGCAATTGATTGGCTGTTCGCATCTACCCCTTCAAATTGAATCGCCTTAATTGAGCTGTCGACAGAACCGGTTGAAATAAATCCTATTGCTTGTTTATTGTGGTTCACGATGGTCTTAACCATACTGTTGCTATTAACCACCAAGTTGTCTGGGTTGATGTCAGAGACCTGGCGACCATTGACGATCTTAGTCAACCCTAGCAAGCTCTCGAAACTGTAACGCGAACCTGAAGACGCTTCACGGGTTACCACGGCAATTTTCTGATCGGCACCACCAATTTCTTTCCAGTTGGTGATTTTACCTTTATAGATATCATACAACTGTTCACGGCTGACATTCTGAACCGAATTCGACTTGTTCACAACAACGGCCAAGCCATCAAACGCGAGTGGCGTGACCGTCAGTGATTCATCTTGTTCTCTCTCTGTGAGATATCGAGAGCTCATACCAATATCTGCAACACCTTTCTTTAACAAAGTGATGCCTGCCGTTGAGCCAATGCCTTGGACTGCAATATAAGTCTCTGGGTGAGCTGTATTGAAGTTTTCCGCCAACACATCCATAACACGTGCCACGGAAGTTGAACCAGACACATTGACTTCGCTCGCTAGCGTAGGGAATGTAAATAAAGAAGAGGACAATATTGCCGCCAGCGCAACACGAATCATAATAATCTCCAATCTGATGCGGGTAAGTTAACTGGCGCTATCATATTTCGATTACATGACATTTTTGTGAAAACCTATACAGACTCTTCATATTCTTGTACATACTATGAAAAGGTGTGCATTAACTATGGAGCCGGTATGGGACTGGTCAGTTTGCTACAAAAACAAATCGAAAGTCGTGCACGGGTTATATGTGAGCAACGTAATAGGAGCTTACCCGCTGAATTGGGCAAAGCGACCTATGAGGTAACGGATAACGGAGTGGTATTTATCAAGCAACACTTTTTGCTCGATTCAACGCACTGTGACTATATGCTGCCTGTGGCTAAAGTCCAATGGGACGATGAGCGCAGTGCATGGTTGTTATCTATGCCTGACGAGTCGAAAGAAGAAAGGTGGCTGCCCTACCCTTACCTAGCACAAAGCCATGACTTGACGGCAATCATGCGCGAAGTAGACAAGGATCCTAAGTCGGTATTTTGGGACCATTAAGATAGTCAAACATAAGGGCGCTTTCAGCGCCCTTATTTATTCGATTAAATGTCGTGGCTAATCTGTGCTCGTTTCAGCTGCTTTGACATCGTCAAAAACCTGAGTCGGCTTAGCTACAATACTGCGCGTTTCTTGGTTAACGTCATTCAGGACTAATTCAAGTACATCGCCCAAACGGTAAATCACTTGTTTATCAATCGAAACCGTACCAAGGTCACTATTACATTCTAATCGCTCTTTATTCGCCAAAATCAAAGAGCCAGGGATGAAGGCCGCCGCACCATTTTCGATTAGTCTTACTCGAACACCAGCCCGAGATACATCAAAGATTTCTCCATTAAAGACGGTCCCTTTTGCTGGTTCTTCAGCCAGAGTGCGAGCATACAACCAGTCACTCACACTACGTTCTGCCATCTTATGATGCTTACGATGCAAGGCCAATTCTTCACCCACAGATTCATCTGCGATTTGAACGGGCTCTTTACCCAAAATATGAGCTTTAAGCATACGATGGTTAATCATGTCGCCGTACTTACGAATTGGAGAGGTCCACGTAGCGTACAGCTCTAAGCCCATTGCATAGTGGGGCAAAGGTTGGTTACCAATTTCGCTGTATGCTTGGTACTTACGGATACGATTGTCTAGGTAGCTCGTCTCTTGTGTTGCCAACCAACGACGCAGTTCCGCAAATCCTTGTAGGGTCACCACACTTTCTGCATTAAACGGCAACTCACCTTCAGGGTTAACCAACTCAATCACGTCAGCGATCTTTTCTGGTTTAAAACCTGCGTGAGTATTAAATACACCTGAATCAAAGCTTGCCTTCAGCGCTTTACCTGCACAGATGTTTGCCGTAATCATCGACTCTTCAACCAAGCGATTCGCACAGCGACGCATATCTGAATGAATGGCGACTACGTCGTTATCTTCGCTTAGCTCAAAGCGGTAATCTGGCCGGTCTGGGAAAACCACCGCGTTGGTCTCGCGCCACTCTGCGCGAGCTTGAGAAAACTCGTACAAGTCACGAACAATTTCAGCAATGTCTTCCGTAGGCTGCCACGATTCAGATTGCCCTTTTTCA
Source organism: Vibrio sp. T11.5 (assembly GCF_027587155.1). Classification (NCBI taxonomy): domain Bacteria; kingdom Pseudomonadati; phylum Pseudomonadota; class Gammaproteobacteria; order Vibrionales; family Vibrionaceae; genus Vibrio; species Vibrio sp. T11.5. The sequence continues at coordinate 32,385 of NZ_JAPPTP010000027.1, read as the reverse complement.
AGCCAATCAGATACATGATCATAAGCGAGACGCGCGTGGGATTTAATGTTCGCAGCAAAGAACTTAACGTCATCGCCAATCACACCATCTTTGCTGATTGTAACTGTACAGCAAAGTGCTGGACGTTCTTCGTTTTCGATAAGAGAACAGAGTTCATCAGCCAAATCACGCGGTAGCATCGGGATGTTACGACCCGGCAGGTAAATGGTAAAGCCACGCTCTCGGGCAACCTTGTCCATATCGCTGTCTGGCGTGATATAGGCCGTTGGATCGGCAATCGCAATTGTCAGTTCAAAATCACCGGTTTCTGTCTTCTTCGCGTACAACGCATCGTCCATATCTTTGGTTGACTCACCATCTATAGTCACAAACGGTATGTGCGTCATGTCGATACGCGCTAAATCAGCGTCATCTTTGATTTCCCAGTTGTCGATACCTGCAGGCTCACTATTTGGCAAATCATTTTGCGCTAACGTTACCCACCAAGGGGCAATCTTGTCGTCAGCGTCGGTGATTTTTTCTGAGATCTCGACAAAGAAACCATTGTCGCCTTTCAAAGGATGCTGGGTGAGATGAGCCACCACCCAGTCCCCCTCTTTGAATTCATCACTTTTTAAGCCTTTTCTCACTTTTGCTTTCAAAGAGAGTTTCTTAAGCTGAGGATGATCAGGTGCAACATTCAACTTGCCTTTGAAGAGTTTGATACGCCCAATAAAACGGTTTACACCTTGTTCAACCAGTTCTTCTGGCTCTGCTACTTCACGTTCTTTTTCTGTGCGGATAATGGCTTTCACTTTGTCACCATGCATACATTTTTTCATGTATGGCGGCGGAATAAAGAAGCTGGTCTTGCTGTCGACTTCTAAAAAGCCGAAGCCTTTTTCAGTCGCTTTGATCGTACCTTCCTTTTTAGGAAGGTTTTCCTGAATTTGCTGCTTAAGTTGAGCCAGTAGAGGGTTATCTTGGAACATTTTAATTTCTAACTAATTCGTTCTTTATTCCGAATGACAAATGCATGCGGCGCTATATGGGCCCCAAGTTTATAAGCTTGCCGCACAAGCTAGTGGCAAGCCTATTTGGGGCATCAATCTATTGCGCACATGGTACTAGTTAATGTACTGAAAGTATATTGAAGAAGCGTTTTATCATTGATTGTTCATACTAAAGCCACATTGACAACGCTTTGTACCATTGCCACAGAAAACAGCCTCAATTGAACTTGTGTCTAGTGATCATCTCAACCACATTTCGCGCCGCCCGCGTAGCATTATGTACTCCTCCCCAATCCTCTTTATCGGGGTGGTAGGCTTCTCCGGCAAAGAACACTTTGTCTTTCACAGGCTTAAACAACTTGGATGGCAAGCGATACGTTGCGCTGTCGGCGAGGTACGCTCCCATTGCAAAAGGTTCCTCATTCCAATTTTGAACTGTGCTTTACATAACCATTACGAACTTGCTCACCATAAAGGGAAAGTCAGCGAATGTGTTGTCTTCTTTGATTCGTCCACCAATTCTCGATGACGCTTCGAATAAGGTATATTCAACACCAAGAGCCTTGAGCAGACAACCAGTACACATTCCAGCAGCACCAGCTCCAATGATACCTACCCTTTTGTTCTTCAGTTGTGGGTTGAGCGCTGCACTTACCGGGAATGCAGCACTAATGCCGAGCAAACCGCAAAGCTTCTCCTATCTATTGATTTACCTATCCGTCTCGAAAACTAACAGCGACTATTTTCCGCGCTAATAGATCCATATATTCACTATTTTTGGTCATTGAACACTCACTTTAATCAATAGTGAGAAAAATATGTGATGTAATTCAATTTTTTCTGGCTTTTTTTGTGTATTTAAGGAATAATTCCGCCCCCTTAGATATGTCCCTAGCGGCTTGATGCGATTTACGACTTATCCGCATCTGAACGGATTCAGCAAAGAACTGGATTGGTAATGGAATTGGTAGAGCTCGTGGGACCTTTTGTTTACATTAATATAGTAGGATCCCAATGACAGATTCTGTAATTCAGTTTAGCGACTTAGCGCTTAACGACTCTATCCTTTCTGCACTTGATGGAATGGGTTTCGTTTCACCAACTCCAATTCAGGCTGCAGCTATCCCGCACCTAATGGAAGGTACAGACGCACTAGGTAAAGCTCAAACTGGTACTGGTAAAACTGCCGCCTTCTCTTTACCTCTTCTGAACAAAATCAACCTGTCTCAGCGTAAGCCTCAAGCTATCGTTCTAGCACCAACTCGTGAACTAGCGATTCAGGTTGCTGCAGAAATGAAAAACCTCGGCCAAAACATCTCTGGCCTTAAGGTACTTGAAATCTACGGTGGTGCTTCAATCGTTGACCAAATGCGCGCCCTCAAGAGCGGTGCTCATATTGTGGTCGGTACACCAGGCCGTGTTCAAGACCTTATCAATCGTGAACGTCTGCACCTAGACGAAGTACACACATTCGTTCTTGATGAGGCGGATGAGATGCTAAACATGGGCTTCGTTGACGACGTAACTGAAATTATGGAGCACGCTCCTGAATCAGCACAACGTGTACTTTTCTCTGCAACTATGCCTCCAATGCTGAAAAACATTGTTGAGCGTTTCCTACGTGACCCTATCACTATCGACGTTGCAGGTAAAAACCACACTGTAGACAAAGTAGAGCAGCAGTTCTGGGTTGTTAAAGGTGTAGAGAAAGACGAAGCAATGTCTCGTCTTCTAGAAACAGAAGAGACTGATGCATCAATCGTATTCGTACGTACTCGTCAAGATACTGAGCGTCTTGCTGATTGGCTATGTGCTCGCGGCTTCAAAGCGTCTGCGCTGCACGGTGACATTCCTCAGTCTCTACGTGAGCGTACGGTTGATCACATCAAACAAGGTGTTATCGACATCCTAGTTGCAACTGACGTTGTAGCACGTGGCCTTGACGTTCCACGTATCACACACGTATTTAACTACGACATCCCATTCGATGTCGAGTCTTACATCCACCGTATCGGCCGTACAGGTCGTGCTGGACGTAAAGGTAAAGCGATCCTTCTAGTTCGCACTAACCAAATTCGTATGCTTCGTACGATCGAGCGCGTGACTAAGTCTTCAATGGAAGAAATTCAACTTCCACTTCGTGACAAGGTAGCAGAAGCTCGTTTGGTTAAACTTGGTGCAGAGCTTGAGCAAGAGAAAGAACACAAATCTCTTGAGAAGTTCGGTGAGCTTGTAGAAAAGCTACAAGGTACGCTAGAGATTGACGCAGCAACACTTGCAGCAATCCTACTTAAACGCCAGCAAGGTAAGCGCCCACTGTTCTACATTGGCGAAGATCCAATGATTGAAGCAATTGAACGTGACAAGCAACGCCGTAAAGAGCGTCGCGAAGGTGGTCGTGACGGTCGTGGTCGTGATCGCAACTTCAACAACCAAGACTGGGATACTTACCAGCTTCAGGTTGGTCGTGATCAAGGTGTTCAAGTTAAAGATATCGTTGGCGCACTAGCAAACGAGCTTGGCCTAGTTAAAGGCTCTATCGGTGCGATTAAACTAGCACAGGGCGAGACTTACGTTCAGCTGCCAAAAGCGATGTCTTCTGAGACAGCGAACAAGCTGCGCAAACTACGCATTCGTCAGAAAGAAGTGGGTGCGGTAGTGTGTGACTTTGATGATTTCCGTGAACCTCGTGGTCGTCGTGACGGTGGACGTCGCGATGGTGGTCGCCGTGATGGCGGTTACCGTGGTAATCGTGACGGAAACCGTGAAGGTGGCTATCGTGGTAACCGAGAAGGTGGCCGTGGTAATCGCGACGGTGGCCGTCGTGATGGCGAGCGTCGCTTTGACCGTAACCGTGGTGGTGACCACCGTGGCAACCATCGTGGTGAACGCGGACATGGCCGTGACCGTCGCAGCGAAGCTTAATTAGCACTCATTGAAAAGCCCCACCAGCTCAGCTAGTGGGGCTTTTTATTATCTACGGTTAATCAATTGGCTGCCAATGAGAGGGAGGCTTCAAACCCCAGCGTTCCATCTCCGCCGGGGAGTAAATAGCTCTGCCCTGTTCACCAATAGCAATAGGGATTTGATCGGCAATTTCACCCGCTAAGATCCGGTTGACCATAGTACCTGCCTGCTTACCTTGACTTTCGCCAAATAAGACGACACCTCCGCTCGCTTTGCCCGTTCCCACTGCGAAATCCCAGAAAGCAAACAATGGTGTTGTGGCATGTTCATTGGTCCACTGCAACACCTGCTCTGAAGGTACACTCTCACCTCCGTCATCAATCAATGTATGATACAAACCTATGATGATCATCGCCACATTGTCAGCTTTGGCCCCCATAATCGCGGCTTCCCATTCATTACGCGTCGACAGCAGTAGTATTTCCGTTTCAATTCCTAGATTATCTTTGATCATTTCATATTGCCGTTGAATGTACTTCGCCGCAATTTTGGACGTCACTCCTGAGTCAAACATCACACGTACTTTAAAATAGCGCTCAGGATAGACAAGACTGAGATCACCAAGGGTTTTGACGTATAAAGGGAGCTCTAGTACTCCGGTAACCTTGGCTTGCCCCCGATATTGGAACAAAAGATAACGGGGGTTAGCGTTAATCCCTAAGAACACAATGGAAATCGGTTCCTTATAAAGCCTAGGTAGCATGTAATTTAACGCGTTATCGTCGCCCAGAATAACAACGTCTGGCTGTAAGCTGTAATAGTACGACAGCGCTTCGTCGGCTCTAGATTCGAATTCTTTGGCCGGTAGGCGTTTAGTGTCCATTTGAAACCGATAGAGCTGTGCAGAATCGGTCAAAACCGACTCAATCCCTTTGACATAGCTGGCGTTCCATGGATATTCAGCGTGATAGCTCTCTATAAGCAGCACTTTCTCAGCTTGAGCAAAGCCACAGTAAAGCAATAACCAAAGCGTCAATACTCTCATAGACCATCTCAAAAAATGCAACTCATGCTTTAGTTTAGGATTAAAAACCATCTTTGGTATGAATAGCACGTTATAAAAGTCAACCAGTGCAGACTATACTCAAGTAAAAACACGACGTTAGAGTCCTATGAGCCGCAGTAAAAAAGTAGAAGAAAGCATAAACAACCCCTTGTATAGCAGGATTGGTCGCCGGATTATTTTACTCATGGTGACATTGAGTAGCGTGGTGACACTACTTACCACTGTCTTGCAACTGTCTTGGGATTATGAAAAAGAGTTCAATGATGTTGAGCAAAGGCACGTTGAGATACGTGACGTGCATGCGAGTTTGTTAGCCTCTTCCCTGTGGTCTTTTGATTTAGTCGTTCTACAGGAAAGACTCGATGGATTGGTCAACTTACCCAAAATTGACTACCTTGAAGTTCATTCCGGAAACTACACCTTTAACTCTGGTAAAAAAGTCAAAGGCAATGTCGTCAAAGCCACATACTTGCTGACCTATCGTGACCCAGAAGATGGCCATACTGAAGACATTGGCACCATCAATGTTGAATCCAATGCACAAGAAATCTACGACTATCTAATTCAACAGTTTATTTCCACATTATTACTCAATGCCTTTAAGACTCTGCTTGTCTGCTCCATTATGCTGTTTATCTTCCATGCCAGTGTCAATCGTCGCATATTTCAAATTGCACAATACCTTCGGGCATTTAACCCTCGCCACCCCAGCAAGCCTTTAGTGTTAGAAAGGCAGCGCTGGATCCAAGAGAAAGATGACGAACTGGATTGGCTCGGTGAGGGTGCGAATAAAATCAGCAGCAACATCACTCTGCTCTATAACAGCATCAAAGAAGAGCAGGAACGATTGGCTGATTTTACTCATGTATCTTCCGATTGGTTATGGGAAACCGATGATCTTGGCCGACTTGTTTATTGCTCAGAAACAATGAAGGAGACGCTGGAATTGACCACAGTGAATCACATCAGCTTTACTGAAATCCAAGGTTTACGTGATGCGACAGGCCTACATCAGGCTATTTCTAAGCGCAATGACTTCACACAAATTGAGGAAAGTCTCACCATCAATAGCATAACTTTATATCTCTTATTCCAGGCGAAAGCACGCTATGAAAATAGTCAATTTTTGGGCTTTAGAGGTACTGCCATCAACATCACCGAACTCAAGCTGACGCAGATTGAACTTGAAGAACTCAACCAAAATCTTGAACGCTTGGTCGCCTCAAGAACCTTGGACCTCAAACAAAGCATGGAGCAACTGCAAGAGACTCAGGACAAGCTGGTTGAATCAGAAAAACTCGCAGCCTTAGGGGGGCTGGTAGCAGGTGTTGCTCATGAAGTGAATACGCCACTCGGCATTGCAGTCACAGCAACCTCAGTGATAAGGGACGTGACCAGTGAGCTCAACGCCGCTTTTGCCGCCCAGACTCTGACTAGTACTCAGTTTGAGACGCTGATGAAACGTATGTCTGATGGCAGCCAAATGCTAGAACATAACCTCAGTAGAGCTGCCAAACTGGTGAAAGATTTCAAACAAACTGCCGTTGATCAAGTGTCCGAAGCTCGCTCGCCGTTTAACGTCCTTCAGGTGCTAGAAGCCCTACTCGCCAGTCTGCACCCGGAAACGCGCAAAGTGCCTGTAGCGCCGCGTCTGAATGGTGACTCATCGATCGTAATGACTAGCTTACCGGGTGTACTCACTCAGATCATTTCTAATCTAGTGATGAACAGTATTAACCACGCGTTTGACGACCAGCCTGATGCTGAGATTGAGATACATTTTTATGCCGTTGATGACTCAGTAGTATTTGAATACCGGGACAATGGCAGTGGCGTTGAAGAGTCGTTGCATCAGAAGATTTTTGAACCATTCTATACCAGCAAACGCGGTTTGGGTGGTTCAGGCTTGGGGCTTAACTTAGTGTTTAATTTAGTGAAACAGAAACTCCAAGGAGAGCTGAAATTCAACTCTCAACAAGGGGAAGGAGTATTGTTTATACTCACGCTCCCCAAAGAGCTTCCTTTGGATGAACAACAAGATTAATCAGGGAGTGAGTTACGAATTTCAATAAACTCGTCCCAGTGCTGAACAAGGAGCTCAACCAATTCAGGTTCGAAATGCTTACCTTTTTGTGCGACCAGCTCGACCATAATATCTTCATCGCTCCATGGCTCTTTGTAGCTGCGTTTCGCACCCAATGCGTCAAACACATCGGCTAGAGCGGTGATACGACCGGTGACGGGGATGTCCAAACCTGATAAACCATTTGGGTAACCAGTCCCATCCCATTTTTCATGGTGATAACCAGCGATTTCCTTAGCAACAGTGATCAAGCGACGCTTAGACTTGCTCAAAATATCAACACCGTAATCAACATGCTTCTTCATTATCTCCCACTCTTCCGCATTAAGTTTACCGGGTTTGTGAAGGATAGAATCCGGTACCGCTACCTTCCCTACATCATGTAGAGGCGACGCATGTTTGATCATTGATGCATCATACTCACTCAACCCATATAGCTGAGCCAGTTTTTCACTGAACAAAGACACTCGCTGTACGTGCGCCCCTGTTTCTTTACTCCGCGCTTCAACCGCATTAGCCAAGTTGTAAACCAGCTCTTTCGATGTTTCTCGGATATCGAGCATCAAGCTTAGATTTTCAAAGGTTAGCCCTATATTTTGCATATAGATTTCGAGTAGCTGCATGTCGAGCTCGGTCAGTACGCGTGCGACATTGACATATAGGATACAGTCAACCCCTTGCTCATCATGCGTATACAATACATAGGCGTCGCCAAAATTTTCTGACTTCTGAGTCTCAAAAACTCGTTTACACCGTTCTGAGACTTCTTGAGGTAGCTTTTCAAATGCACATTCGCTATAGAAATCAACGAAATTACCCGTCGCAGCCAGCGTTAAAGCACGCGACTCTTCGCCATTTGGTCTTGGCTGAACAATGCAGTACAAAGCAGATTTGTCCAGTTTAAGTAACGAGGTCAGTTGTTCTAAAACGCAAGTAGCGTAAGTCTGAAGGGTATTGGTGTTTTGAACATACGCTGACGCCTCAATAACTTTGCTAAGCCCCTTCTTTTGATGTTCAATCAAACAAAGATCACGGTAAGAACGAAGCATGGAATAAAGTAGGGTTTTGAGTTTCTGCGTAGTCAGTTCGGTTTTTTCTTTGTAGTCGTCGATTTCATATTCACGAATGACGGTATCTTCTGGCGCCTGCCCCGCCTGTCCGGTTCGCAGAACGAGGCGAACTAAGCTGTTGCCTAGCTCTTCACGGACATATTTAACCAGCTCTAAACCTGCATGCTCGGTTTCCATCACCACATCAACAAGCGCGAGAGCAATATCATCTGCGCTCTGGAAAATACCTTTCGCTTCCTCTGCTGAGTGAGCAGAGATCAGTTCTAAGTGTCTTCCTTCAAATTCAAAATCAGATAGGGCCAGCTTCGTAACCTGATGCATCTGCTCATCATCATCGATAAGTAGCACTTTCCAAGGAGTAGCCAAATTTTCAGCATTACTACTGCCTTCGACCTCAGGTTGTTGTGACTGTCGATGGTCCGCAAACAATTCCATTTCTTGTCTAACCCCCTAATTCCATTTCCCTATCTTAAGTTTTAGCACAAACTTATAGAAAAAGTGTAAATGGCATTCAATATGCAGTTTCATTCCGCCATTTGGTGGAAACATTTAACCACATGAAATTTATGGATATAACCAATCTCGATACATCAATTCATTGCACGAACCGTTTTTCGTTCAACCAGAGTGGGCTCCAACTGAACGACTTGTGGTTCCGTCTCTCCACCTTCTAACTTTTTCAATACGGCTTCCACAGCAGCTTTACCTAAACGGTATTTAGGTTGGTGGATAGTCGTCAGGGCCGGGGTCATAAACTTGGAGATGTGGATATCATCGTAACCGATAATGGAAAGTTCCTCTGGTACTCGAATTCCTTTCTCATGGGCGGCATTAATCACGCCCATCGACATCATATCATTGCAGACGAAAATCGAACTGGGTAACGAACCTTTGGCGTGCATCTTGTTCAGCGCCTCATAGCCGCCTTCACATTCGAAGTCAGATTCAATAATCCAATTTGGATTGAATTCTAGCCCTGCTTCTATCAAAGCGCGTTTATAACCTTCATAACGCATCTGTGCCTGGTGTTTGGCTAAAGGTCCCGTAATACAACCTATCTCTGTGTGGCCCGATTCAATCAGATGCTTCGCCGCCATGTAGCCGCCGCGTAACGAATTGTCCTGAATTTTATCACTGGTAAACAGCATCGGACCCCAGTCCATCACGACGACTGGAATATCAGGGTATTTCTCGAACACATCGATGCGTTCCCCTTCTAAAGAAGAACACATAAGAATCAAACCATCAACGCGCTTTTGCAACAGGGTGTTAATCGACTCACGCATACGTTCGTTGTCCCCTTCGGTGTTGCATAAAATAAGGTTATAACCTTGTTGATAGCAACTGCGTTCTACCCCCTTAACCACTTCGCCAAAGAAGGGGTTTGTCGAGGTCGTTACTAGCATACCGATGGTGTTAGTGCGATTGATCTTGAGGCTACGGGCAAGCGCGGAAGGCGTGTAGTTAAGTTCTTGAGCCGCCTTATTGACACGCTCAGAGATTTCTTCACTCACATAACGAGACTGATTAATGACATGGCTGACCGTTGAAGTGGAAACCCCGGCGAGCCGGGCAATATCTTTCATTGTAGCCATGTCACTATCTCCTTACATCTGACTAACTGTGTTGCTCGAGAAAAGTATCCACTTCCTCTCGGCTAGGAATTGAAGTCTGAGCGCCAAAACGTGTCACGGAAATGGCTGCCGCAGCGTGAGCAAACTTTATCGCAGATTCTAGAGGCAAATCTTCCAATAAACCAGTGACCAAGGCTCCATTAAAGGTATCGCCTGCAGCTGTAGTATCTGTTGCTTCGACTCGGAAGCCCGGAATAAGTTCACCACACCCATTGAGACTAAGCCATACTCCTTTAGCACCGAGTGTTATCAAGACGACCTCTATTCCCTTACGGTGAAGCGCATTTGCGGCTTCTTGCGCTGACTGGTTGTCCGTTACTGTAATACCAGTAAGCACTTCAGCTTCGGTTTCATTAGGCGTAATCACATCAATACATGCCAGCAATTCATCCGATAACTCACGCGCTGGCGCTGGATTCAGGATGACGTTGGTTCTCGACGCTTTTGCGACTTGCGCAGCTTTTTCAATGCCACACATCGGTGTTTCCAACTGCATGAGCAGATAGTTGGCCTGACGGATTCGCTCTAAATCAACTTCAATCGCGTCTTCAGTTAACTTCGCATTCGCCTCCGCGGAGATACATATACTGTTTTCACCACTTTCAGCTACCTGAATCATGGCAATGCCAGTTGGACAATTCGGCTGCATTTTGACCCCTGCAATATTGATGTTGTCCATTTTAAAGTTTTCACGAATATTGATACCAAACGCATCATCACCAACACAGGCGATGAATCCGGTGTCTGCGTTTAATCGCGCAGCCGCTACGGCTTGATTTGCTCCTTTACCACCTGGGATAACTTGATAATTGCGACCATGTAATGTCTCGCCTGGACGAGGAAAAGAAGGCACTTGGAGGACATGGTCAGCGTTAACACTACCTAATACCACTAACTTATTCATACGGTTATCCTCGGTTCAATTGAACCTGACTAATTTGCAACGGGAGTTATAAGTTTGCACTCTCGCAAAAGCGCAAACTTATTTGCCCTCCTCCGCCAAACGACAGATTAAAATGGGAAGAAGGGCAAAATTCACATTACTTTGTGATCACTTTCAGAGGTACTGGGATGTACTCTTCAACAGACTCACCTTTCAGTACTTTGTCTGCCGTTTCGATACCTAATGAACCGATAAGATCTGGCTGCTGTGCCACTGTCGCAGCCAATTTACCGCGGTTAACGGCAGCGATACCATCATCAGTACCATCGAAACCAACGATCATCACGTCTTTGCCTGATGCTTGAACAGCGCGCAGTGCGCCTAGCGCCATTTCATCATTTTGAGCAAAAACTGCTTGTACATTTGGATTGGCAGCGAGCAAGTTTTCCATTACGTTGAGACCTTTAGTGCGGTCGAAGTCAGCCGGTTGGCTTGCTAGCAGTTCCATCTCTCCACCGTTGACGGCGTTCATGAAGCCTTCACCGCGCTCACGCGCCGCTGACGTACCTGCAATGCCTTCAAGCTGAATAACCTTCGCCTTTTCACCCACTTTTTCCATAATGAAATGACCCGCCATTTCACCACCGACTACGTTATCTGAAGCTATGTGGCTTACCACATCACCACGGCTTGCACCACGGTCTAGAGTCAGTACAGGAATATCAGAGCGGTTTGCCATACGGATTGCATTTGAAACTGCATCAGAATCGGTTGGGTTGATCAGGATAGCTTTTACACCTCTAACTGTAAGGTCTTCGACGTTAGACAGCTCTTTACTTGGGTCATTTTGTGAGTCCAGAACAATCAGGTCATAGCCCAGCTCTTTGGCTTTTGCTTGTGCGCCATCTTTCATCGTAACGAAGAATGGGTTGTTCAGCGTCGACAGTACGATAGCGACCGTGTCTTGCGCCTGTGCTGAAATAGAAACGGTGGATGAAAGCAGTGCAGCAGAGATAAGAGTTGCGAGTTTTTTCATTGTGTTTAGTCCTTGTGTAGGGTGGCTCGGAGTACTTACCTCCAAGCCTTTTTTGAATTACTTGTTCTTGTTGTCGACCAATACCGCTAGCAGAATAACCACGGCTTTAGCGATCATCTGGTAATAAGATGACACGTCGAGCAAGTTCAGAGCGTTGTTTAGGAAGCCGATGATGAGCGCACCAATTAATGTGCCCATAATTCGACCCTTACCGCCCATCAGACTGGTACCACCGAGTACAACGGCTGCAATGGCATCCAGTTCATAGCCCATGCCAGCGGTTGGCTGAGCAGAAGAAAGACGAGATGTAATAATGATGCCCGCAAGTGCAGACAGCAGACCACATATAGCGTAAACACCAATCTTAACGCGATCGACGTTGATGCCAGATAGGCGTGTCGCAGATTCATTGCCGCCTAATGCATACACATAGCGACCAAAGCGTGTGTGATTAAGTAAATACCAAGCCGCAGCGAACACGATAACCATCAACCAGACTGGAACAGGAATACCCAAAGCGTAACCTGTACCAAACCATGCGAAAGCATCAGCGGTATCGGTAAAGCCTGTCGAAATTGGACGACCATCGGTGTACACCATAGTGACACCACGTAACAAGGTCATGGTGACCAGCGTTGCGATAAATGCTTGCACCTTACCTTTGGCGATAATGATGCCGCTGATAGCCCCCAGTGCTGCCCCAGCAAATAAAGCCGTTGGAACCGCGATCAAAACTGGCACTTCCAAAGCGATCAAGCTTGCCGCAAACGCACCACATAAAGCCAGAACGGAGCCAACGCTCAGATCAATACCTGCGGTTAGGATAACCAAGGTCATACCTACTGCAATAATTGCGTTTATCGAAGTCTGACGCAGAATGTTAAGAATGTTATCGACCGTAAAAAAGTTGGGGTTAAGGAACGATACAACAACAATTAGGAAGATAAGTGCAATGAGCGACTTTTGTTCAATAAGCCACTCTTTGCTGAACAGTTTTTTGCTGCCCGCTTGGTTTGGTTTGCTCATGGTATTAGTACTCATGCTGCTTCCTCGTTTATTTCTTTGCCTACTGCACACGCCAACAACTTCTCCTGATCGGCGTCTTTGGCATCAAACTCACCACTAATGCGGCCTTCATGCATCACAATAATGCGGTCGCTCATTCCCAATACTTCCGGCATTTCGGAAGAGACCAGAATGATACTCATGCCTTCGGCCTTGAATTTATTGATGAGCTGGTAAATTTCTTTCTTTGCACCGACATCGACACCACGAGTGGGCTCGTCAAGGATCAGTACTTTAGGTTTAGTCATCAGACCTTTCGCTATCGCCACCTTCTGCTGGTTACCACCAGATAGATTGCCAATGATCTGATCGCGAGTTGGCGTCTTAATGTTAAAGAGTTTAATAAAGTCTTCGACGGCAACCACTTCATCGCCATGCTGAATTCGACCACCTTTGGTTAACTTATCCAGAGCGCAAAGCGACATGTTCTCTTTGACTGACAAACCCAAGACTAAGCCATCGCCCTTACGATCTTCAGAAATATAAGCAATACCGTTTGCAAGGCCATCTTGTGGGCTCACTGGATTAATGGTCTTGTTATTCAGATTAATTACGCCGCGCTCACTGGGCAGAGCACCATAGATAACTTTCATCAATTCAGTTCGACCAGCGCCCATCAAACCCGAGACACCGAGTATTTCACCGCGCTGCAGTTTAAAACTGATGTCGTGAACCCCAGAGCCAGTCAATTCAATCACTTCAAGGCAAATGTCGCCATGTTGAACGTCAATGCGTGGGTATTGCTCTTCTAGCTTACGACCAACCATCATCTCGATCAGTCCATCTTCGTCGGTAGACGCTACAGAGCACTCGCCAATGAACTTTCCATCACGGAGCACTGTGATGTCATCGCAGATTTCAAAAATCTCTTTCAGACGGTGAGAGATATAAACAATGCCGCAGCCTTGCTCACGTAATTCTCGAATCACGGCAAACAAAGACTCAGTTTCGGTATCCGTCAGTGCATCGGTCGGCTCATCCATAATGATGACTTTCGACTCAAACGACAGAGCTTTAGCAATCTCAACCATTTGCTGTTCACCGAGGCTAAGCTCGCCTAACAGTTGTTTAGCACTGTGCTTTACGTTCAGTCTTGCTAACAATTTGTCCGCTTCAGCATACATTTTGTCCCACTGAATTCGACCCATTGCGCCTGTAAACTCTCGGCCAAGGAAGATATTTTCTGCAATCGTGAGTTCTGGGATCAGGTTTAGCTCTTGGTGAATAATGCTGATTCCCGCTTGCTGCGAATCACGCGGGCCTTTAAACGCAGCTGATTGACCTTGGTAATGAATGCTACCTGAATCTTTGCTGTAAATTCCCGTCAACACTTTCATCAAGGTTGACTTGCCCGCACCGTTTTCCCCCATCAAAGCCATCACTTTACCGGGATAAACGTTTAAACTCGCTTTATCCAAGGCTTTGACGCCGGGAAAAGCTTTCTCAATCTCACTCAGTTGTAGAATAGCTTGAGTCATAATGGGTCCTCAGTCTCAAACGGCTTAAAACACAACACCAGCTTGGAAAATTACATTGGCGTAAGGCGTACACTCACCCGTTCTCACTACGGCACGACTTTGGTGCGTGCGCGTTTTGAATTCTTCATGTGGTACATAAACCACTGAAATAGTTTTTCCTGTCTGCGCTTGTTCAGCTCGCAGCTCAGCAATCAAAGTTTCATGATGCGCTGGACTGACGGAGGCAAACTCTTCAGCAATGATCACTGCTTCTATTTGCGACTCCGAAAGAATCACTCGCACTGTTTCCAGAAAGCCCGGCACGCCATGAGTCAACGCGAGATCTATACGCTTTACCTGCTCGGGGATCGGTAAACCTGCATCACATATCGTGATTTCATCAGTATGGCCTAGTGTCGCCACGAGGTAAGAAAGTTCAGAGTTTATCAGGGTACTTTTTTTCATTTCATCGACCTATCGATTACACGTTCAAACTGCCTTGAGTTTCTATTTCACACCGGCCTTGCTATTAACAAAAAACTCATCGAAACGTTTCGATGAAATCATAATCGCTGACTTCAGTTTTGCGAGTCACTCATCTTTAGAGTGTGAAACGGATCCTTAATTGATGGTTTTGACAGCGCCAAAAAGTGACATCATTCACCAAATTTGATGCATTTATTCGCGTATCAGACCCTTGATTCAGCCGTAAATTACACACTTGAGACACAAATTTGGGTATAGTGGCGCAAACAGAATATTGAGAGAAACGATGAAAAAAATAGTTTTCGTTCTTGCCACAGCGATAGCACTGAGCGCGTGCCAAGAAGAAATCGGCACACAGGAATGGTGTGACAATATGCAAGATAAACCGAAGAGCGAATGGAATGCTCAGGGAGCGCTCGACTTTGCCAAGCACTGTGTCTTTCAAAATACGGTCGGTAGCGAAGATTGGTGCCAGGACTTAGCTGATAAACCGAAAGGCGACTGGACAGCCAACGAAGCTACCAGCTACGCCAAACATTGCATTCTTTAATCTCTAAGTACAACGCCACTCTTACCTAATGGTATGATTGTCGTCATTATTTGGTTAGATTCACAGCAAAGAAAGCAATTAACCTTCAGCTTCTGATATATTGCTCTTAATATGCACCTCAACACAACCAAGCCTTGCGATAAAAGGGCTGTTCAACTGGCTAGAAGGTAAAAATGAACGATAAATTAACCGAATACGCGGGCTTTTGGATCCGTTTTGCGGCGTCACTGATCGATACGGTACTGCTCTTTCTCCTCATTACACCATTAATGCACTGGATTTATGGTGAAGTCTATTGGAACTCGGATGATTTTCTATTGGGCGGGTGGGATCTGGTCCTTAACTGGGTTTGTCCTCTAATCGCCACAGTTGCATTTTGGGTTTATCGTTCAGCAACTCCCGGAAAAATGGCTCTGAAACTCGAAGTCCTCGACGCAGATAGTGGTCATCGACTGACATTTTCAAAGTCCGTTCTTCGTTATGTTGCTTATTACGTCAGCGCCATCCCGCTATGCCTTGGTTTCATTTGGATCGCTTTTAGTAGCAAAAAACAAGGCTGGCATGACTTAATTGCCAATACTGTGGTAGTTCGTAGAGTCGTTGAACACACCAAACAGGCAGAGTTTTTAGGCTAACTTGACGAGGGGCACTGTGCCCCTCTTTTACTAATTAGGTTTGGCGGCCAATAGAGTAGTACTGAATACCTTTGCTTGAAAGGCGTTCAGGTTCATACAGGTTCCGCCCATCAAAGATTACAGCCTGATTCAAGGCCTGTTTGATAAAATCAAAATCTGGCGCCTTGAAATTCTGCCATTCGGTGCAAATGATAAGCCCATCGGCCCCCCTCAATGTGGCCTCTTTCGTCCCCATCAAACACAAATCTGCACGTGGGCCATAGATTCGCTGTGCTTCTTCCATTGCTTTAGGGTCGAAAGCTTGAACCTTCGCCCCCGCTTGCCATAGTGCTTCTATCAATACACGACTGGGCGCTTCACGCATATCATCGGTACGCGGTTTAAACGCCAAACCCCACAATGCCAACGTCTTGTTTCGCAGCTGTTCTCTGCCCCCAAAATGTGTTTGCACTAAGTCATACAGTTTATGCTTTTGATAGAAGTTGACGTTCTCGACCGCTTTCAATATTTCACTGCTGTAACCGCAGCTTTCGGCGGTCTTGATCAAGGCCTGTATATCTTTAGGAAAGCATGAACCGCCATAGCCACAACCGGGATAGATAAAGTGATAACCTATGCGCTCATCACTACCTATGCCCTTACGGACATCCTCAATATTAGCGCCAACGTGCTCAGCAATATTGGCCATTTCGTTCATGAAACTGATTTTGGTCGCCAACATACTATTTGCTGCGTATTTCGTTAGTTCCGCCGATTCAACATCCATATAAATCAGTTTTTCATGATTTCGATTGAAAGGAGCATAGAGCTCGCGTATCACATCTTTAAGCTGCTGGTAGCGCCGATGATTTTTATCCAGACCAATAACAATTCTATCCGGACGCATACAATCCACCACCGCACTACCTTCTTTGAGAAACTCTGGATTAGACAACACAACAATATCAAGCGCTGGCTGTCCACGTTGAGCTAGCTGTTGTTGGATTTCACCTTCGACGGCTCGCGCTGTCCCAACAGGCACTGTGGATTTATTAACCACAATCATATCTTTGTTAATGTATTTGCCTATCTCTGACGCCACCGCGAGAACATGGCTAAGATCGGCAGAGCCATCTTCGTCTTGAGGTGTACCAACTGCAATGAAAATTAATTCGACTTGATTGAGGGCCTCTTCAGCTTGTGTCATGAAAGCCAGCCGGCCTGCCAACACGTTTTCTTCAACCAGCTTTTCAAGCCCTGGTTCGTAAATGGGCACAATGCCTTTTTTCAGCTTTGCTACTCGCTCAACATCAACATCAATGCAGCAAACGTTATGTCCTGCATCACTCAACACCGCTGCCTGGACAAGCCCGACATAACCACTACCAAAAATTGCTACATTCATCACCGCACCAGCATGTTAACTCACTGCTCCCCAGTTTCTTGGCAAAAAGTGACAAGACGCTTAAGGTTTTGCGGCAATATTTTTACACGTTATTTTGTCTCACTGGCGCTCAGTAAATACCTCGTTAAGCGTCAGCGAAAGACTCCAATGAGAGGACAAAACGAGTACCTTTGTTAATTTCACTCTGCATGTCGATCTCACCAGCAAGCTTTTGCGTGCAGATGTTGTAAACCATATGTAAGCCTAGACCGGTACCCCCTTTGGCGCGTAACGTCGTAAAGAAAGGTTGAAAAATTTTTTTCTGATTCTCTGGCGGTATGCCTACTCCATTGTCTTCAACAATAATATCAATGCGTCCACTCGCCTCTTTGACCTTCACTACAATCACTCGTTGCGAGTGGTGGTCATCTGCGGTAAATCCATGAAGCGCGCTGTTATTGAGTAATTCTTCTATCACACATTGCAGCGATATCGGCGGCAAATAGACATCAAGAGACGCTTCACACTGTATTTCCACATTGATCGATTTCTGCGTCAGCGTCTCATTCACATGCAACACTGCCTCATCCAGCATTTGCCTTAGAGCCACCCTTTTAGGTTCTTCTGATGCCATCTTCTGGTTAATTTGCTTCAATTTGCTGACTATCGCGACAGAGCGTTCGATATTGTTTACCACCATTTCGACACACTCATTTGCGACCGTCAAAAATCGATTTAAATCCTCAGTGGTAATAGTCCGTTCAGAAAATTTCTTTGAGACCTCATCCAGTTTATCGCTAAGGACAGACAAACTGGTCACTGTGATTCCGAGTGGAGTATTAAGCTCATGAGCGACACCGACGACCATCCCAGTCAGCGCCGACATTTTCTCGGCCTCCATCAATTGGTCTTGTGTACGCTTGAACTTCTCAATCAGGGCTTGAATAGAGTGCTCACTAGTTTCAATCTGTTTTGCCTGACTTTGGATTTCATCCTCAACTTCGTCGATCAAGGAACGTAAACTGACAATCATCGAATGAAGCGAGTTAGCCATGATGTCTTTGTCACTACTTGGTTTAATGTCGACGTCAACAAGATTACCTTTTGCGACGTTATGCAGAACGCCAATGTTTGATTCGAGCCTGTCCATTAAATGATTGAAGGAAATCGCTACGTCTCCAGCTTCTGTACCCAGTTCAACAGGTACGCGCTTAGAATAATCTCCATTCCTGCTGATATTTTCAATCACTCTAAGTGTCTCCAACCAACTCATCTGAACGCCATGCTCTGTAATGTTGAGTCCAAGTTTTTCATCATCAGGGGCGACACGCTCAAGGTGAAAATACTTCAGCACTTGGAAACACATGTAAGAACTTGTACCAGACCAAAGTAAAATCGCCAATATACCTATAAGCTGCACGCCGACATCCCACACTAAGTCGCCATTCGAGGTCAAACTGAGTGTATATCCGCTATAGACACCTCCCAAAACGCCACAGAAGAGATGAACTGGAATCGCACCAACGGGGTCATCAATACGCATGGCAATCAGTGCTTTATCACCGTAGTAAACGGTAAATGATGCCAATACCCCAAGTAACACAACTTCAAATATACTGAATAGGTCTGCACCTGCCGTTACGATGACCAGCCCCCCTAATACGCTATTGAGTGTGACAAAAACTGGAACATGTCGAGAGCGATGAACAAGAATAAGCGTCACGAAACCCGCTACAGTGGCACACAGAAGGGTGTTAAACAGCACAACCGGAACACGTGCATCGAACTGATAGAAGCTTCCGCCATTGAAGCCCATCCACGCGAATACCATGAGAAATACACCTAAAGTGACAAAGGTGTGGTTATAGGAAGGGATCTCGTTCACTTCTTGTTTCGCCATGAAGCGCTCTTTACGTGGGCCGATAACCATGGTGGCCACCAAGCCACACATGCCTCCAACGACATGTACTGTCACCCCCCCAGCAAAATCATAAAAGCCTAACGTATGTAACCAAGAGTTGGGATTCCAAGTCCAGTAAGAGGCCACTGGGTAAATAAGAATGCCAATAAAAGCAGAACTGTACACATACCCACGAAAACTCATCCTTTCTGCAACACAGCCTGACACTATAGTAGCCGCCGTCGCGACAAACATAAGATTAAACATAACAACAGACAGGTGCTCACTTCTGATTGGCAGGGTATCAAATGACAGCAGTGAACTTCCCTGAGCAAGATGGAAGCCCACCAGCACATACACGACCGACACAACAAGGAAGTCAGCCATATTCTTCATGGCAACGTTGACGGAATTTTTTGCGCGAACGCTGCCTGTTTCAACTAAAGTAAAACCAGCTTGCATAAAGAAAGCAATACACGTGCAAACCAACAACCATAGAATAGACACAGTATCTGTCCCAGCCATACTTACCTTTTGAGTTATAATTTGCTAATTATCTGTAAGCGTAGTCGATACCCTTTAACTGTGGTACACAAGAAGAGTCATTGTTAAAACGCATATTTAAGCCGTAACAGCTCTTTACCAAAAATTGACCAATAAAGTGTGGCAGCCTGTTGAAGTTTTCACTAGAATTACCCTGTTGTGGGCCTATCCCTATCCCACTATTCCTATTTCGAAGTTCCTATTATTGAGCACTTACCTTTGAAATAGGCTTTCTCGTAACTAAAAGCAATTTGTGTATTCATTTATGGACCAAGATAAGTTTACTCATATCTATCGTTTGCCCACTGCGACTCAAATTCGCATAGCCAAATGGCAACAGACATTCAACGGTACGTCGGACTTGGTGATCCACCAGGCGATAGAAGTGCGGAATAAGCAATATCGTAAACCAAATTTCTTTCCAACAGGTTGGAGCGTGAATCTGTTCGACAAAGAAGATATTTCAATCACCAATCACGGTAAATATATCCAAACCGCGATGAGAACTATGGTAGATCGTAAAGTCTCTTACAAACGTATCTATCTTACACGTCTGCCGATTGAACAAGCTGAGCCTGCGCTAGAAAAATTCAAGCAGGAATGGATCTCAAAGCATAATCATATCGCGCGTAAATATAACCAGATAAAGAAAAAAGAGTTTCTCCGTTACGCCCGTGAAGAGGAAGAGACCCTATACCCTTCGATTCCAAAAGGTGAGTTCGATAGAGCACTTTGGAACCGACTGGTCAAAGCAGAACTTGGCCCAGAGAAAAAGTTTGATAATCCATACTTTGTTAAAAAAGCCAAAGTTTAGACACCTAAATAAGTAGCTAGAGAGCTGCTTATTTATCGTTCGTATTTGTCCATAATTTCCTGATACAAGGACTTACCTGACTGACCTTGAGTACTCTTCAGCAAGTCAATACCCTTTTGAAGTTTAGCGGTCACTTCCGGTTTAACGTCCACGTTAAAGGCATAATAGACAAAGCCTTCCCTCACCACATAAACCGCTTCAAACAAATCCGTATCCAGTTCAGCTTGCTTTGACCACCATATTGCAGCACGGTGAGCATAAACCAAAAGATCGATACGTTTTTTCATAAGCTGTTCTGCAAGTGTCGTTACATAATTGGCTTCTTGCATTGAGTCTCTTGGCAAGCCCATCGCCAACAGCGTTTGCTCACCGATATCATCTCTAATCACCCCGATCCGGTATTTGGCCATATCCATCGGTTTCTCAATCTTAATGCCCGCATCTTTTCGTGCCATGACAACGATTTTTATATCAGCAATAGGGCCAACCCAGTTAAACAGAGTTTCTCGGTGCTCTGAGCGTGTGGTAGAAAAGAGCACTGAGCTATCTTGCGTTAAGACAGTTCGGTATGAACGTGCCCAAGGTTGTAATGTCACCTGAGAAATATCAATCTCTTCTCCAACCAACTTGCTTGCAGCAACGAGAATTTCAACCGCATAACCCGAGATTTTATCGTCTTTCATGAAATTAGCAGGGGGATATGACTCCGTAAAGAACGACAGTTCACGCAGATCGTTAGAGTTTCCCGCCGCAGACACCGATAAAAAAGAGAGCACCAATCCAATCAATGGTGACAGAAGAGCAGGTGTTCGCTTCATGACAAATTACCAGTTAGTGAGTTCTCTATAAACTTAGTTCACACAACGGGAGTTCTAAAGAAAAAATAGCGGATTAAAACCCAGCGCTTGTAATGCCACTCCGACAAACTGTATTCACCCCGAGAATCTGAGTGCCGCGCTATTAAGAGCGACTGATCATTGGCTTGGAACGTCGTATTCTCGTTGAGGGCCCACTTGGTGCCTTAACCACCAAGTAGACAGCGGTCGCAGCGAAACCAAAACCCAGCATACCAAGACCATCAAAAGACTCACCAAAAACAAGCCACGCTTGGATTGCAGTGGTCGGAGGCACAAGATAAAAAACCGAAGCCACTTTCGACGATGCGCCATGTTCCACCATATAAAGCAATAAAAGAATCGCGACGCAGGACAGCACAACAACCAACCAGATAAGAGTAAGTACGAACTCGACGGACCAATCAACTTCCATTGACTCAAAATGCATCGCATAAGGCAAGAATAAGCAAGCTGCCGCCAAATACTGAACCATCGCACTGCCGACCATATCCGCACCTTGGCAAAAACGTTTTTGATACAAAGTGCCGAGAGTGATCCCGATCAGCGACAGCCCACACAGAGCGATGGCGGCAAACTTATGCGCTTCCTCTTGCCATTGAGTTTTGCCAATCAAGACTAAACTAATACCTACAAATCCCAAAGCTAAGCCTATCCACTGCGACACTTTGAATTGTTCACGACTGAATACCACCAATAAGATGGCGGTTAATATCGGCTGAATACCGACCAGAAGCGAGCTCAACCCAGCTGGCATTCCTAAATCAATCGCAATATAGGTGCCACCTAGGTAGAAGCCATGAATCAAAACCCCGACCACGCAGCTATGCCAAAACAATTTGCCTTGGGGTATCGAGCGACGAAGTAAAGCAATCAGCAATAAAAACAACCCTACATTGGCCAGCATGCGAATAGTGAGTAATGTCACGGGCTCCGTATACTGTAGACCAAACCTAGCTCCTACAAAGCCCGATGCCCAAAGCACCACAAATACAAACGGGATTAACCTCACCAACATGTCATTTCCTCTGGCTTTTTCTCTCTAATTGGCGCTACTTTAATAAGGGACAGATAAATCAAAAAGACACAGATAGAGTTATTTTAATGGGTACAGATTCATTAGCCGACAACAAGTTTGTTCAAGTAGAGCACTACATTCGTCAGGCGATTAACAATGGTATTTATCAACCTGAAGACAAACTGCCATCGATCCGCCAACTGGTTGTCGACTTGAAGGTCAGCAAAAATACCGTCATTCGAGCCTATCAGGAGATGGAAGCCGAAGAGCTCATTTATGCGGTACCCAAATCAGGGTATCGCGTTAAAGCGGCACAGCCAAGGGAGTTGCAGCAGCAACCACCTCAGTCGATTGATTTGCTATCTGTTTCGAAAGAAATCCTCAGCTATCCAGAGGAGAGAGAATTGTTACCGACTGGCTCTGCTCATCCAAACATTCAGACTCCAGCCATCAAATCGCTGTATGCGGAAATAGGCCGTCACAGCAGAATGCAAAGCCACATGCCGAGTCACTATCAACTGCCTCCGGGCAATGATAGGCTCATTAAGCAGTTGGCAAAAATCAGCCGTGACCTTGGTGTCAAAGCCAATCCGAATGATTTAGCTATCACTCACGGAGCTCAACAGGGGATCAGTCTTGCACTTCGCGCTCTAACCACACCCGGAGACATCGTCGCCGTGGAATCCCCCTGCTACTTTGGTAATCTGCTTTTGATGGAATCACTTGGGCTAAAAGTGGTCGAGATCCCGAGTTGCATCCGCAATGGTATCGACCCTAAAGCGCTCGAAAATGCGATTCAGGAATGGCCCATCGCTGTGATCCTGATAACGCCAAACTTCACTAATCCAACAGGTTCACGGATACCGGAAGAAAGGCGAATTGAACTACTCAACGTGTCTAAAGATATCCCAATTATCGAAGACGACGTTTTTGGCGCACTGGCATTTGATAGCGGTGTATTGCCACTGAAAACACTCGATAACCAAGATCGAGTTATCTACGTGAATTCACTGTCAAAGATGCTCGACTCCAGACTGCGAATCGGCTGGATACTATCTGGAAAATATCGTTCAGAGATCGAAAAGTATCTGATTTGTGACAATATGGGCAGCTTGAACCTGATGCAATCCGCTGTAGGCGAATTTCTATCGACAGGAAAATATCGACAGCATATCAGTAAGATGCAGCGTATCTATCAGCAAAACAACCGCCGTTTCAGCCTACTGCTTACAACAGCGTTAAACCGCTATGCTGAGCTCGGTAATCATTACCACCTATCTCAACCACAAGGTTCTTTTTTAGTTTGGCTTACCTTGCCCGAATCGGTAGACAGCTTCGCCCTCTATAAGGAATGCAATAAGCATAAGATCAGCATCTTACCGGGAACTGTATTTGCAACCGCGGATCAATTTCGTCACTGTATCCGTCTGAGTACCGCTAACTTTGAGGATACTCCGGAGTGGCATCAAGGCATCGAACTGTTGGCCAAACTGATTCACCAACACGTTATCGAATCTACACCGCCCCTAATATAACTAACTGCCTGATTAAACATTTAAATTTATCCGTCACTCTCGTATATTAGATTCGACGGAAAACCCATTACATACAAGGATGATATCACCATGACTGCCATCACTGCGCAAGAAGTCCTGTCCTTTTGGTTTGAAGAGTTAGAACCTAAAGACTGGTTTGTAAGTAGCGAACAGCTAGATAATACGATCACGCAACGTTTCGGTGACCTATTACAACGTGCGGCGCAATCTGAACTTTACAGCTGGCGAACCAATGCTCTTGGTCGATTGGCGGAAATCATTGTACTCGACCAGTTTTCACGTAATGTGTATCGTAATACGCCCAAAGCGTTTGCTCAGGACCCACTAGCACTAGCGCTGGCACAAGAGGCCATCGCTCTAGGTAAAGATGCCGAGCTGTCTCCAACGCAGCAGTCTTTTCTTTATATGCCGTTTATGCACAGTGAGTCTCTACTGATTCATGAGCGTGCCGTTGAACTGTTTAAAGCTCCGGGCATGGAAAACAACTATGACTTTGAGCTGAAACATAAGGTTATCATTGAGCGATTCGGTCGATATCCGCACCGAAACGAAATACTAGGAAGAGAAAGTACTGCCGAAGAAGTTGAATTTCTGACTCAGCCAGGTTCTAGCTTCTAACTTCGATAATGAGTACGGTTTTCGCGGGTTTACATTCGGCTTCTCATTAATTTTAGCCATTGGGGCTCAGAATGCGTTTGTATTCTTTTTCAGCCTTGGGTATGGGGCGAAACGCCTTATCCCTGCCTTTCGACACGCGAGATCGTGGAAGATACTCGAAGCGGTCATCGGTATCATCATGCTTGTGTTAGCGTATAACTTAGTTTTCTGACTTAAGGGAGTCTCCATTATGATTGAAGTAAAAGGGCTTGATCATATCGTTCTGCGAACAGGCAACATCCAAGCTATGATCCACTTCTATCGAGACATACTACACTGCCCTATCGAACGGGAGCTTCCAGAACTGGGCCTGACACAGCTTCGCGCAGGCCATGCCCTTATAGACTTGGTTGTCTTCGACAGTGAGCTCGGCAAATTAGGAGGCAAAGCGCCCAGTCAGAATGGCCGCAATATCGATCACTTCTGTCTTCAAATCGCTCCGTTAGAAGAAAACGCTCTGCTAGACTATCTCGATGAATGCGGCCTCATCTATGAACCCTTTGCAGAACGCTATGGTGCTCAAGGTTTTGGTCGCTCAATATATGTCCATGATCCAGAAGGAAATGTGGTCGAGCTCAAAGCGCAAACATTGACCTAATACTATCGCTACATTTCTTCAATCTTCTCTTTTAATGTATGTATCTCATTGGTTAAAAGGACTGTACTGTGCGTATTGCAATATTGGATGACTATCAAGATCAAGTTCGTCACTTAGACTGTTATAAAAAACTGAATGGCCATGAGGTCACTGTTTTTTCTGACATTCCTTCAAACGAGAATCAATTGATCGAACGGCTACAACCGTTTGAAGTATTGGTGCTGATTCGAGAACGCACCATCATCACACCCAATCTACTTAAAAACCTACCAAACCTAAAACTCATCAGCCAGACAGGAAAAATCAGCAATCACCTTAATCTAACGGATTGCGATCAATATCAGGTGGCCGTTGCCGAAGGCATTGGGTCCCCTATTGCTCCGTCTGAGTTGTGTTGGGCATTAATTATGGCAGCCAGCCGCCATATTCCTGCATACCTAGAACGGTTCAAACAAGGACAGTGGCAGCAATCCGGTCAACCTAAATTGGGTAAAACTCTCAATGGACAAACCCTTGGCATTTGGGGTTTTGGTAAAATCGGACAACGCATTGCTAAATACGCTGAAGCGTTCGGAATGCAGGTGATGATCTGGGGTAGTGAATCCTCCAGACAAAATGCTCTAGAGATGGGTTACCAAGCCGCAAGCAGTCGAGAAACGTTTTTTGAACATTGCGATGTGATTTCACTGCACCTGAGACTTAACGATGCAACACGCCACATTGTCACTCAGAAAGATCTAGACACAATGAAGCCGGATTCGTTGCTAGTTAACATCAGTCGGGCTGAGCTCATTGAGCCAGATGCGCTCTATCAAACACTGGCTAAGGCTCCAACCAAACAAGCCGCCGTGGATGTTTTTGACTATGAGCCCGCCGCAAAAGACAACGAACCTCTACTGCGTTTACCCAACGTAGTTGCAACACCACATTTAGGCTATGTAGAGCAAGGCAGTTATGAGCTCTACTTTCAACACGCCTTTGACAACATCCTCTCCTTCGCTAAAGGTGACTATAGCAATATCGCTAACGCCTATATTCTGGAGTAATGGTCATGATCACGCTCATTAACGGAGATATCACACAAGCTAAAGTAGATGCTATCGTCAATGCGGCTAACCCGAAGATGCTGGGTGGCGGAGGCGTCGATGGTGCAATTCATAGAGCAGCAGGTTCAGATCTCCTGAAAGCCTGTCAGCAAGTAGAAGCCGTTGATGGTGTGCGTTGTCCTTCAGGCCAAGCAAGAATAACCACCGCAGGTAAATTAGGAGCAAAATATGTTATTCACACTGTCGGCCCTATTTATCATCAAGTTGCTAATCCCGAGCAAATATTGCAATCTGCCTATCGTGAATCACTCAAACTAGCACTCGCTCATCAGTGCCTAAACATTGCCTTACCAGCAATTTCTTGCGGCATTTACGGTTATCCATTACAAGAAGCCGCTGAGATTGCGTTAACGGTATGCACAGAGAGCGAATTTGCTCAGCTGGACATTAAGTTTTACCTTTTTGGTGAAGAAATGATGACCATCTGGCAACACGTTCAGACGACACTC
Source organism: Vibrio sp. T11.5 (assembly GCF_027587155.1). Taxonomy (NCBI): domain Bacteria; kingdom Pseudomonadati; phylum Pseudomonadota; class Gammaproteobacteria; order Vibrionales; family Vibrionaceae; genus Vibrio; species Vibrio sp. T11.5. The sequence goes on along the minus strand of NZ_JAPPTP010000027.1, from coordinate 5,663 downwards.
ATTCAGGAACAATCATGATCAGACATATTCTACTTATTCAATTTAAACCGAATGCTTCATCACAGCAGATTGACGCCTTAAAAGCTTCATTTTTATCTATGCCAGACAAGGTTGGTGGGGTCGAAAGCGTAGAATGGGGCCTCAATGACAGCCCAGAAGGGAAAAATAAGCACTATACCCATTGTGTAATGATGACGTTTGCTGATGAAGCAGGTCGCGACCTTTACCTCCCCCACCCAGAACATGATGCTTTAAAAGAGATCTTCAGACCAATCCTCGAAGACATTGTAGTGTTTGATTACACGGTATAACGAGATGAACCTTATACAATCCATTCCCGAAGATTTATCACAGGAAGTGTTTGAAGACTTACTCTCTGGACGTCGATTTCGTCTAGAGCGTATCGTCTCTAAGGGACAATGTTCAGAACCTGATTTTTGGTATGATCAGGACGAACATGAATGGGTCTTGTTACTGGCGGGGTACGCCCGCCTTCAGTACCAATCCGGCGAAGAAATCGAGTTAAAAACAGGTGACCATATCCAGATTCCAGCCCATACTAAGCATAGAGTCAGCTATACCACGCCAGATGAAGAAACCATCTGGCTAGCGATATTTTACGAGGACTGAGTATGATATCTTGTAACCAATACGATTACATCGAGATAGCTTGCCTCTATCATATCCCTGTACGTCTGGTTGTAGAGTCAGGTCAAATCGTAGAGGGAAAAGCCAAAACCACCCGTTACGATGAGCATCGCAGAGAATCGATTGTCATCGATTCTTCAGCAGGTGAGGTGGATGTTCCAACGGAAAGCTTGGTATCCATGACCGCTTTGGTCGCAAACCCTCATTTCAATGAGATATTCTTCACTCAAGTCGGCTAGCGTTAGTACAACCTTAGCTGGCTTGATGTTAGACTGGGTGCCTATTTCATTTAGTGGTTAAAAGGTAATTCGATGAACCCCATTCTAGAGACGTTGAAAGAGAACAACATCAGCGACGAGCAAATCAACGAGCTGTTTCAAACGTTGACACAGAATCCTCTAGCAGCCATGGCAACCATCAGCCAACTTGGCCTACCTCAAGAGAAGCTACAACTTCTTATGGGCCAAGTAATGCAAAACCCAGCGCTAATCAAAGAAGCCGTTGAGGAGCTTGGCCTAGACTTTTCCAAAGTCGAAGAAGCAAAATCCAAGTTACAGCAATAAGCAAAAATCTGCGTAAAGCCGCCGCCAGTCTTATGTCTGGCGGTTTTTGTATCCGGTGTGGTATTTGACTGATGCAGATTCAATATTGACTCGTATCCTGCCTAGATAGACTGTTCAGTGATTTGCAGATGGCGGCAAGGAAGATCACAAGGTATAGGAACAAACGCCTTTAGAGCAGGAGCTTGGCTGAATTGGTATGACACGGCATCTAGTTTAGATGCCGTTGGTCACTTTACGATATGAGTTGCCCAGAAGTTTGGGCACTTTCCAGCGAATAAGCGATAAGCCATAAGCAGCAATCTACTCATAGTGTGTGTCCCTATATTTTTGGTGTGTGTCCCTAATTTTTTCTAATTTCTTATTCGGATGAACTAGTCCATACCTTCATCTTAACCTGTTGATTTCCCGTTGAATAAATATGAAACTTAATGCATAATTCCAGCGCGTAAATGATACCAATTCAATAACCAAACATTATACGCCCTCTAAAAAGTGGAAAGCTGAAGATAGCCAGACACAAAACCACTCTATCTGCCTTTGGCACATATATTCTTGGTCTTTTACTTGCGGCTTCTAGCAATTCACAGATAAAAACTTATCTTTTGGAATATTTAGATTATGAATCAACAATTATTAGCACTCACGTTAGCTGCAACAACAATGGGCACCATTTCGAGCGCAGCAGAGGCTTGTACGCGAGCTTTATACCACTCAGACGCTTTAGATACGACAATGGTCACACGCTCTATGGATTGGGAAGGATATGATCAAGCCGTTGTTCGCGGTATCCCAAGAGGGACTGTCCTTGATACACGCGCACCAAAAGTATACGGGGTTGACCTCAACAAATCAGGGGTTGCCAACCAAGCTTACAAGTCAAAATATGCCATGATTGAAATTGCAAGCTTCGACGCAGAGTTTGTCACAGAAGCCATCAACGAGCATGGTGTACTTGGTCAGATTCATTATCTCAATACCGACTGGCAAGATGAAAAAGCACTAAAAAAAGGCAATACAAACATCGATGGTCAGCAATTTGTACAATACGTTGTTGCGAATGCAAAAAACCTTGATGAAGTGCAGTCTATTATCAATAACACCAATATACGCGATCAAAAACTTGGTGGTGTACCTGGGCAGTATGATGCGAATGCGACAGTAGACCATTTCCTTGCTCACTTCATTTTTGCCGATAATTCTGGTGAGACCATCCTTGTTGAAATGGTCAATGGCGAAAAAAAACTATATCGAGGAGCTGGTTCCTTAGACGTCATTTCTAACAACCCAACCTTTGACACAATGGCGGAAATCGACAAAGAGCTAATGGGTGAGAAGCGCTTCCCAACCGCTTCGATTAATTCTTTGGATCGTCGTCACCGAGCTCAATATGCACTGGAGGAAGTTAAAGCGTATGAAGAACGTTTTGGTATCCGCGACAATAAACAACTAGGCAATATTATTGAAGGTGTTGCTCATGAAATGCGTAGCGGCTATACAAAGTGGGACGTAGCGTATGATATGAACTTCCCGACTCTATGGGTTTCTCAAGTAGACTTAAAGAACAAAACACTTAAGTTAGACCGTTGGGACACTGATCAAATTGAGCAATACGACTTCGCAATGTTTGATGTTGATGGTAAAAAAGTGGTTGAACTAGGTCGCAACCCAAACGGACCAGAAACCCAGCCTTGCACCAACATTAATAAAAGCCAACCATTCTGCGCAAAATAATATTGGCGACACCATACTAAACAAGGCCTCAAGCATTTGAAAATGGCCTTCTTAACAAGGTTATAGGTCCCCTTTTCATTGAACAGCACATAGTATTCACGGTAGTACATAGGGCGGCACTTTCGAATTAGAGGGTGCCGCAGGTAAAAATTCAGCCTGTTAAGGCCGTGCACAACGTCAAGTCCGCTACGCCCAATAAGACAAACTTGATCTATAACCTCTATTTTAAGGTAAAATCGGCTAATACTATGATACATAGCCGAAGGAATCATTGATGCAGCACTCCCACAATGTTGAAATCGAACACTTGGTTGGTGTCTCTTTTGACGGGCATAATCAGACAGCTCACCACCCAGAACATCGCTTGGCATTGCTAACCAAAGGTGTTGTCGAGATGGTCTATGGTTCCAATTTAAAAGTTGTTGCTCCTGCTATCGTCATCATTCCTCCTGGTGTACCCCACAAAGCCTTAAGGGCCGAAAACATTGATATGTATTTAGTGTCTTTTTGCATTGCCTGTTTAGGGGTGGATGAAGAAAGCTTATTGATGCAGCCTTTTCAGCAAGTGACCGCTGGGGCCTTACCTAACGTTCCGGTAGACCAAGAGCGACTGCCTTTTTTGATTCGAATTCTAGAAGCTTTAGGCGATGAAAGTCAGCAATCAAGTGTTGAATCCCCCCACTTGTTGAGCTCCTATCTCTCAATCATCTTAGGTGATGTATACCGAGGGATGAGCTTTAAACACAGCCAAAAACCCATCAGTCAATTAGCATCAGAGTCACTGAAATTCATTCATCAGAATTGCCACAATGCAATTTCACTGAAAGAAGTGGCAGCGGCAGTGCACCGCGTATCTTCTCATGTGGCAACCATAGTAAAAAAAGAAACTGGCTTTACGGTTGGAGAATGGATCTGTCAGGCCAGAATACAGAAAGCGTCCTATCGGTTGACTCACAGCTCACTCTCTGTCCAGACCATTGCCACCGAGTTAGATTGGAAAGATGTTACGCATTTTATCCGCCAATTCAAAAAGGTGACAGGGCAAACCCCTGCTCAGTGGCGAAAAAAGCAAGCCACAAATTCCAATCACTGAAAGCACAATTCGATAGTTTATGTAACCACTACACTAACTGCTCTTCCTTCTTAAAATAGAGCAAAGGAAGCGTTAACAAAAAGGCGATGAATTCGGCCAATGGCATCGCTAGCCACACTCCTACCAAACCAAAGATGTCTGGTAACACCATTAAAAAAAACGAGACTAAAACCATGCCACGAATTAACGCTAAGTTGGTTGCTACCCTTACTTTTTCGACTGATTGAAAGTAGGCTCCGAATATCAAGTTTGCTCCCATAAACGCGGTAGCAGGGTAGAACAACAAAAGAGCTTGAATCGCTAATTGGACCTCTTTAGGGTTCACAACATTGAATAGAGTGACGAGCTGCTCAGCGAACAAATAGATGAGGACATAAGCTAATACACCTATCACAAAGACGAATTTCAGTGAAAAGTTGAGTAGCGCTTCGATGCGATGATGATTTTTTGCTCCATGATTAAAACCAAACACTGGTTGTACCGAGAAAGCTGCGCCAACAAGAAACTTCATCACAAAAAATAGCGTGAAATTAACGGTTGCCAATGCCGCACCGGCTTCACTCCCTCCATGTGAAATTGCAGCTTTGTTTAGCATTGCGAAAGCCAAAGCGCCCGAAATTTCTGAGATGAAAATAGGAAAGCCTAGACCTATCACTCGCTTTTGTTCGCGGTCGCGTATCTTAAATGCATAGTTTTTAAATGAAAGATGCTTTTCACCGAGGTAGAAATGATAAGCCATATAAATAACAGCAAGCGCTTGAGAGATACCCGTAGCAATAGCAGCACCCTTTATTCCCCACTCAAAAACAAGGACGAACAAGAGATCGAGCAAGACATTCAAAAGACTGGATACAATGTTTGCATTACGTGAAATATGGGGAGATTTGTCATTATTAACAAAGAAGCTAAAACTAAACCGGAGGAAAAGCGTAGGCAAAAATAACGTCCAGTATATTAAGTATTCCTTTAAGTATGGTTGGATATCAGCACTGGCACCAAGTAGGCCAACCCATGTATCTGTAAACACCAGCAATACACAAGCTAACGCAACAGAAACCAATACAGAAATGCTACAACTGTAATGAAAAACACGATTGGCGACTGCAGATTGGTTTTCTCCCAGTTTAATTGCAATAACCATGCTGCTGCCCACGCCAATTAACATAGCAAGCGAGATTGCAACAAACAAAAGTGGAAAACTCATACTTATACCAGCTAATGCCATGGTACCCACGCCATACCCAACAATGATGCCATCAGCCAGTTGGTAAGCTGCCATGGTGAGCATTCCCGTTAATGTTGGCCAGTATAATTTGAAAAATAAGCGTTTTATCGGATCGTGTCCAAAGTCCATATCGTTCTCTCTTATCGGTAGCAATTTAGACAGACACTTTAACTTTCTACACGCAGCACCAGCAGAGCTACAATTCATTAAAAATCGGCTTATATTCAGTTTTCACTCCAAATAGTCAGCATAAATTCGGAGCAGAATTCGGGAGGGTGAATTCGGGGACACACACCAAAAGGACGAAAGTGAATTCGAGGACACACACCAAAAGGACTAAATAAGTATGATTTCCCCCTTTTCGAGGGACTGATTACAAACTCTTGTTTGAATGATTGCTAAC